>CALUYV010000060.1 GCA_944325095.1 Candidatus Gastranaerophilales bacterium
TGCTCCGCTGTTCAGAATGACGACAACATAAAACCCTTGCGGGACACTCCCCATCCCGACCTTCCACAATCAGGGGAAGGTACTTTTATCACACTGAACTGCATAGTTGAACACTCGTGAGGATTGGAATTTATACGTAATCCGTTTTTTCCATTTCATCCTTCAGCGGGTTAGGCTGGACATTCGGCTCAATTCGACCGGGAACCGCATAAAATGTCGGTGCGGTTTTATAATATTTCATTCGGCTGCCGCTTCCCAATTCCGGCGGATAATACTGAATTGTCCGGCCTGACGGATTGTAATTATATGCCGGCTGTACAGGATTTCCAAACACCCAGTTGTCCTGCGCAAAAACCGGTATATTAAAACCTGAAAATAGCAATAAAACCGTAATACACAATTGTTTAATACTCATATTTAAATTCCCCGGATATTTTCCCCTTAAGTTTAGATATTTATATAAACGCACAAACCTTTTATTTTTTGATAAAAAATAAAGCGTATTGTTACATTATTTAATGTAGTAATACGCTTCATTATATAAATTTAGTCTATAAGCAAAATTATTCTTCTTTTTCGAACTGATCTTTGCCTACTGAACAAAGCGGACAAACATAATCATCCGGCAAATCTTCAAAACGAACACCGTCATTTTCTGCCGGATCATAAACATATCCGCATACCGTGCAAACCCATTTTTCCATAATCAATTTCCTTTCTCTGTTTAATTTCGTTTAAAAATTAATATCAATTACAATTCTAACTGTTTATACCTGATTGTCAATATCATGTTGTTTTTCCTGAGCGGCTAATTTTTTCTCAATATCTTTTCTCACCTGATAGCCGGAATTATTGCCTATTTTTCTTGTAAGGAACATTAATGCCGGACAAAGAACACCGAGGGCACCGATACATGCTCCGATATTTTTCAATACAGCACCCTGTTTAAGTTTTCTTACGGTTTTGAAAAATTCATCAGCCGTTTTGCCGGAAGTTTCATACTGACCTAAAAGTTTTTCCAGTTTTTCTCTGACTCCTCTGAGTTTATCAAGATCAATATATCTTCTTGTATCAACTCTGTCTGAATCTTTGACCAGTTCTATAATATCCGAATTCTTTGCAAACTCGACAACAAGATTTTTATTTTCCGGTTTTACCGCAAATTTATATATATCAACATCAGATACATCAGCATTTCTAAATTCTTCAAGATGTTTTTTCATAGAGCCGTCTTTGAATGAATTTTTCAATTTGTCTCCAAAAATAACTCTTGCATCTAAATCAATCGAAGTTCCTTTTTTATCGGCATTTCTTTCCAGAGCATTTGATATCCATTCTCCGGCAAAATACATAAATGCCCAGAAACTTCCTTCTTTTATAACATACAGGAAGAAATCCTGCGGATTTTTAGAATGTGCAAGTCTTTCTCCTGTGATTACACCGTCAACCAGCATAAGATTTTTAACCGGATCATATATAAAGTCTTGCAATCCGCCTGTGAAGGTTACATTTTTGCTATTATTCTTCTTATTATTATGGACATCAGCAAAAGCAGAAGAAAACGGAATTTGTGAAGATTCTATTCTGTTATTCAATTTTTGTTTTTCGAAATAATCTTTTTTAATTTGATTTTCAGTATAATTGTGTCTGAACTTTGTCAAGCCAAGATACGATACTGCCGTTAAAATAGTAGAAGCAGCAAATTTGACAGCAGTCAAACCTTTTGCAAGTTTTTGATTAGATGCAGCATCTTCAAGACTTTTTAAAATTTCTTTAGTCGGAGCAAATTCTTTTGCCGCTTTAACAATTTCCGGATTTTTGAATATTCTTACATCAACTTTCGGATCAATTTTTGCCGGTTTATACATTGTATAATCAAGAATTTTCTGGAAAATAGGGATTCCCCATATCCAGATTGCCCATGAACCGAATTCATCAATAAATCTGTCTTTCCCCTCAGCACTATCCCCGGATAGGTATGAAGCGGTTGTCATACCGGTGCTGTTTGCAATATCTTTTATTGCCAGCGGAACTTTTGAACTGTTATTTCCTAAAATAGAGTAAATTGTACTAACTGTTATATTTGGTATCATTTTTCCTTATCCTATACGGTTTGTATTACAAAAATAAGACAATACAAACCTATTCAACTCATGTACTACAGGCCCCAAATTAAATTCATTAATTTCACGATTGGAGCATTCGCTTTTATGGTTGAATTTCGTCGAATATTTTTATGTTTCATTAATTTAACCTTCACTTTCATTTTAAAAAGACTGAATCTTATTAATTGCTATAAATTTAAGGATTTTTTATATTTTGTTACAAAAAATAAGACCTTCTGTACGAAAGGTCTTGTTTAAACTTTTTATAACACACGACAAACCCGCTGTTTAAAACAAGCCTTTCAAATTCTGTCTATAACGTCGGTTTTGTTTGTGCATTTAATTATCCTTTTTTGTAAACATTTAAAAATTATCAGCAATAAAAAAATATCATAGATTAATAAAAAAAACAAGAGTAGTGTCATTTATACAATAATTAAATTTACAAAACTTGAAATATACGGCAAAATCAATATAAAATTTATGTAAAGATGTAAAAAGGTATGGTATAATAGATTTATAAGGTTTGGTAGTAAATAAAAGGAGATAAAAATGATTCCTATTTTTGATTCAAAACGCCAGTACGCACAAATCGGAGAAGAAGCAGAAAAAGCGGTATGTGAAGTTATGCGCTCGGGCTGCTATATTCTGGGGCCTAATGTCAAAGCACTGGAAAGCGAACTCGCAGAGTACATTGGATGCAAATACACGGTTGCATTAAATTCCGGAACAGATGCCCTTCATATTGCATTAAGAGCACTTGATATAGGTAAAGATGATGAAGTTATCACAACTGCATTTACTTTTGTTGCAACAGCTGAGGCTATCGGAATAGTCGGAGCAAAACCTGTTTTTGTTGATATTGATGAAAACACATTCAATATTGATCCTAAGAAAATTGAAGCAGCAATAACTCCGAAAACAAAAGCAATTATACCTGTTCATTTATACGGACAGCCTTGCGATATGGATGCAATTATGGCTATTGCAAAAAAACATAACCTGAAAGTTATAGAAGATTGCTGCCAGGCCATAGGTTCATCATACAAAGGTCAAAGAGTAGGAACATTCGGGGATATCGGATGCTACAGTTTCTATCCGACTAAAAACCTCGGCACAATGGGCGACGGCGGACTTTGCACCGTTAATGATGAAAAATTGAGAGACAGATTGATTGCTTTGAGAAATCACGGATCTATGGTTCGCTACCATAATGACGAACTCGGAGTTAACAGCCGTCTTGATGAAATTCAGGCTGCAATATTAAGAGTAAAAGCAAAACATATTGATGAATGGAATACAAAAAGAAGAGAACACGCAGCATATTACAACAAATTATTTGCAAATTGTTCTGATATTCAAACACCTGTTGAACTGGACAATACATATTGTGTTTACCATCAATACACTGTTAAAATACCTAACAGAGATGTTGTCCACAAAATGCTCGGAGAAAACGGCATCGGTGCTATGTTGTATTATCCTATACCGCTTCACTTCCAAAAAGTTAACGCTTGGCTCGGTATGGGCAAAGGCTCTCTGCCTGTAACAGAAAAAAATACAGAAGTTGTTATCTCGCTTCCTATGTTCCCTGAGTTAACAAAAGAAGAACAGGATAAGGTTGCAGAAACATTGATTTCCTGTATTGAAAAATCAAAATCAACAGCAGGCTGCTGCTAAAATTTAATAAATAATAACAAAAAATAAAACCCTCCGTTAACAACATCCGGAGGGTTTTATGCTTGTGTAAATAATTTATGAGTTCCTTGTGACATATTTGGTTTTAATCCGTTGTTTAAAAATATATCATTATTTGAATGTTGTGCAATTCTTTCGGATTGTTTTCCGTTAAAATCCGCTCTCAAAAGATTATACACGGCAGATGCGGCAGACAAAGTTGTATTATTTGTCAAACCTGTATCCGGAACATTATATTGTGTTGAAAAATCTGTTCCCGGACGAGATGCTAATTGTATTCCGTTTATTTGTGTCATAATTCTTTTATCCTTTATGCCAGTGTCTGCATTGAAAAACAACCGCCTGACGGGTTTCCGTATTCGTTATACGCTTTGAGGTTTCCAACACCAGGATGCGGGAAAAACTTTTTATTTCCGACAACAATACACTGGCTCGGATCCATCATTGTTTTTTCGTAAGCAATATTAACATTCGGTTCTAACCCGACAGAATACCATAGAGATTCAAGATTGTTTTTAAGCATCCCGAAAGTTGAACTGATTAAGTTCCTTGTTTCATCATCCGATACTCTTATGCCAAAATCGGTTCTTACATAATTATCCGTAGATGCCGTAACATCAGTTATACTTTGTATTGCCGATTTTCCGTCAAATGAACTCATAATCAATCCTCTATATACTCTGCTCTATATATATAAAGTATCTATTGTTTAAATAATTGCTATTTTAAAGAACGATTATGAAGTTTTGTAACATAAAATCGTTTATCGTACATCTAAGAATTTGTGAACCTGCGGAATCAGTCTTGTATTTTTGTATTTTTCGGTGAACTTATTTAAAAGCAAGGTGCAAAAAGCAGAAGAAACAGTCATTTTATCACCGGACATTTTAGGCTGAAGTATAAGTTCAAGGTTAAATTTACCTGCAAGACGCACACATTTTTCAATCTCATCTTCCGTAATATTTTCATCAAAAACGATTTTTGCAAAAGTTTCAATTCCGCTGCAGTTTTCAAAAAATTTTTCATGAAGCGCGAAACTGTCAAATCCAGAAGAAGATTTTAGTTTTATATCGGCAGAAATTATATCAATATACTCTTTAATTTCCGCTATTTTATCAAATAAAACAGCATTAGTTTCAAGATAAATTTTCACATCTTTTTGAACTAAAGGCAAAAATTCTTTCAAAAACTCTGCCGATAATAACGGCTCACCTCCGGTTAACGAAACAGAATGAAACACATTTAAATTGTAATCTGATGTTATTTTTCGGAACAGTTCATCAGGAGTGTATTCAATACCTTCGTTAAATTCCGTATCACAGTACGCACAATTCAAGTTACAGCCGCAAAATCTTACAAATAACTGCCGGCAGCCCACAACAGGCCCTTCGCCCTGTATGGAATCAAAAATTTCATTAATTTTAATTTTCATTCATTAAATTCTTTCTTATATCATCTTTTGATAAATTTTTAAGTTTTTCATACAACTTAATTTCATCATCCGATAAATCATGAGAAAATTCAATACTTACAATGATAATTAAATCTCCGGTTTTTCCGTTTTTTTTGATACCCTGCCCTGCTATACGAAATTTCTGACCCGAACAGGTATTTGGCGGAAGTTTTAATTTAATTATACCGTCAAATGTCGGAATTTTTATTTCTTCGCCCAGAGCCGCTTCAAAAGGAGTAACCGGCACATTATAATAAATATTCTGCTTATCAAAATTAACTTTTGTACGGGTTTCTATTTTAACACTTATATACAAATCACCGTTAGGGCCGCCGTTTAACCCTGAACCGCCTTCATTTTTGAGCCGGAGTTTTGCTCCGTCTTTAATACCTTTCGGAATTGTTACGGTAATTCTTTTTCTTGTGGAAACTTCACCTTTGCCGCTGCATTCTCGGCACTTGCCTCCGTTTACAAACCTGTGTCCGTAGCATACAGGGCAGGTTCTGGTTGTCAGAACATTAACTACTCTTTTGCTGCCGGTTATAACCTCCTCAGGAGTAATCGTAATCTCTGTTCTGATATCCTGCCCTTTTTGCGGCTTTTTGTTGTTTTTTGCTCTCTTCTCTTTTTTTAATTTTGCCAGAAAATATTTTATACCTTTAATAAAAGAGGTATTTTTAGATTTGTTAGGAGTTTTTGATGCATAAGTTTTCTTTGAATTACCTGAATAATTTTGCGAAGATGTTTTATTATTACCGGAAGTTTCAGAATTTCCGGAAGCAGAAGTTTCTGATTTATTCTGAGTTTTATCGCCTTTTGGTTCTTCAATAAATATACCGTTTAGAATATTATATTCATTTCGTTTTTTAGCATCTGATAAAACCTCGTATGCCGCTGTGATTTCTTTGAATTTTTCTATTGCATCGGGAGATTTATTTATATCCGGATGATATTTGCGCGCAAGTTTTCGATATGCAGTTTTGACTTCCGCCGCTGCTGCACCGCTGTCAATTTCTAAAATCTCATAATAATTTTTTGTACCGTTAAACGCCATACAATTTATCTAATGATAAATTATAAAATTTCAACATCCCCAAAATATTTATTTGCATATATCCCTGCGGTACCTGAGTCCGTCAAATTTTAACTGATTTAAATCATCATACAAATAATCTCTCGCCCTTGAAAGAGTAGAAGATGTCCGTGTTAATACAAAACATTCGCCGATATCCGTTAAATATTCACCTGCTTGATTTTTTCTGGTATTTATAAAATCAACATCAGAAATATCATCAATCATATCAAAGCCTTTAATTATTTTATTATACTGTCGTGAATAAACAACAGCAGAAACAGAAGCAAAATCGTTTGTTTTTATCTGTGTATATTCATCCGCAAATAAACCGTCTGTACACGCATAAAAAATTCGCAGCAAATCATCATCAATAAGCCTTAAAACTGCCGCCGCATCAAAATTCTGCAAAAACGGTTTTATCTCGTTTACAACAAATTTATCTTCCTCCGTTAATGTACAATCTATTCCGAGAATACCCATATACGGGGATTTCTTTTTATCAAGAGTACAAAGAAGATTTTTAACAATATTATCCAATCGTGAAAAAACGGTTCCCGAAATTCTGTAATCAGGCGCATAACATCCGGTACCATTGGTTAACAAACCGCCTCCGCCGTCAGATGTGAATTTATAATTGGATACAGCACAGACAGGAACTGCACTGTAACCGTCAGTTATATAATAAACAGTAAAGTTATGCCCATATACAAATTCTTCAATTAAAATATCTGTTTCATTTTTTGAAAACAAATTTTCAAGAAATTCTCCGGCAAGAGAAATTGTCGGACAAACCAGCCTGTCACCGTGAGAATTGGATTCACTGCAGCGGATTAAAACAGGAAAAACTGCGCCGGAAAGCCAATCCATAGCAGTTTGCGCTTTATCAAAAACTCCGAATTTTGCAGTCTGAGCATGGATTTTATAAAGAAACCGCTTTCCGTAAGATTTGTTTAATGCTATTTTGCAAGACTCTGCAGAAGGCCCGAAAATATGCTGTCCGTTGTCTTGAAAAAAAGAAACTATATCCGCTTTTAAACTTTTGTCAGAAACCGGGATAGTTAAATCAATATCATTATCAAGGACAAATTTTAAAAGTCCTGTCAAATCATCTTCACGGATATCGGCATTTTTGTATATATCTGATTCAATACCGTTTGAAGGCGCAACAAAAATTTCTTCAACCTCATCTAACTGTCCGAGTTTTTTAGCAAGAGATGATGATACAGCGTCTGAACCAACTATTAAAATTTTCTTTTTGCCGTTAACCATATTTATTATTATACTACATAAAACAGAGGATTTTGTTAAGATATTTTAATAAATTTTGAAAATTCATGGTAAAATAATGACAAAGATGAAAAAAGTATTAAGAACAAACCATAGTAGAATGGAATAGAGGTAATATGGCAAGTCTTGTAAATTTTTTATCAAACGCACTGCTTCCGCAGCAGCAAATAGGAACAACAGCACCTGTAATCACACACACTACAGGAAGCAATCCGTTCAGCAATAATCCGTTTGTAAATTACAACGGAAACAGGTACGGGCAATATTATGCACAAAATAAACCAGTAAAAGGCGGTTATTTTGCAGGATACTACAACGGAAAACAAAATATTGTAGGCCGCCGTTTGTTTATAGAAATTTAGAGCAGACATAAATAAATATTTAAGGTAAAAGGTAAAATTTTACAAACATAAGCCATACTTTTCCGGTATGGCTTATTATTTGATTATAAAAACTAATTCCAGATACCGCAGCTTAAATAATGATCACCGCAGTCAGGAATTATCGTAACAATATTTTTCCCCGTATTTTCTTCTCTGTTTGATAATTCAACAGCAGCACAAATATTTGCGGCACCGGAAATTCCGGATAAAATACCTTCTTTTTTAGGAAGTAGTCTTGTCATTTCAAGAGCATCTTCATCTTTAACGGGAATAATCTCATCCGTTAACTCTGCATCATAATTTGCCGGAACAAAATTTGCACCTATTCCCTGCAGAGCATGCGAAGAAGCAGGCTTGCCCGCTAAAACCTGAGAATTATACGGCTCAATTGCAACGATTTTAATATTCTTATTTTTTGTTTTCAAATACTTTGCAATACCAGATAAAGTTCCGCCTGTCCCGACACCGGATGCAAAAATATCAACAGTTCCGTCTAAGTCAGACCAGATTTCTTCCGCTGTTGTAAGAAAATGTGCTTTAGGATTAGACGGATTGTCAAATTGGGACGGAATAAAAGAATCCGGATTTTCTTTGCTTAATTGAATTGCTTTATCAACAGCACCTTTCATACCATCTGATGCAGGGGTCAAAACAAGTTCCGCACCGTATGCTTTTAAAAGCAGCCTGCGTTCCAGACTCATTGATTCCGGCATCGTTAAGATTATCTTATACCCCCTGACCGCACAAACCATAGCAAGCCCGATTCCTGTATTTCCGCTTGTCGGTTCGATAATCAAAGTATTCTTGCCGATTTTCCCCTCTTTTTCGGCATCTAAAATCATTTGAAGAGCGGCTCTGTCTTTAATAGAATTTGCGGGATTAAAATATTCGAGTTTTGCGTATATTTTTGCTTTTCCGGTATTTAATCTGTTAATTTCAACTATCGGAGTTTTTCCGACAAGATGTGTTAAATCTTTTGCTGCTGTCATAAATTATTACTCCCTCACAATATGCATAAACTTATAGTTATTTGCAGTTTTACAACATTCAGTTTATCTTGACGAAACTATTTTAGCAAGTTAAAATTTATTTGTATATAAGGTGAAGGGAGTAGAAAATGACTAATATACAAGTTTCACAAGAAATTCAAGAAAAATGCTGCGTAGCACGCGGCGTAAAAGGAGTACCTGCTCCGATTCCTCAAGAAGGAGAATGGACAAAATGTAAAGAAATCAAAGATATTTCAGGTCTGACACACGGCTGCGGCTGTTGTGCTCCTCAGCAGGGTACTTGCAAATTAACATTAAATGTAAAAGAAGGTGTCATTCAAGAAGCACTCGTTGAAACAATCGGCTGCTCAGGCATGACTCACTCTGCTGCTATGGCAGGTGAAATCCTTCCTGGTAAAACAATTTTGGAAGCATTGAATACTGACCTTGTATGCGATGCTATCAATGTCGCTATGAGAGAATTATTCCTGCAAATCGTTTACGGAAGAACTCAAACCGCATTTTCAGAAAACGGACTTCCGGTAGGTGCAGGTCTTGAAGATTTAGGAAAAGGCTTGTGCTCTATGTGCGGTACAATCCACTCAACTAAACAAAAAGGTGTAAGATATCTTTCTTTAACCGAAGGTTATATTCTTGAACTCGGATTAGACAAACATGACGAAGTTATAGGATATAAATTTGTTAACCTCGGAAAAGTTATGGATGCTATTAAAAAAGGTGTTGACCCTAAAGAAGCTTACGAAAAGAATATCGGCACTTACGGCAGATATGCCGAAGCTGTTAAATATATCGATCCTCGTAAAGAATAAAAGCGCGAGCCGGCAGATATTCCGGCAGGTATAATGCAGCAAGTAATAAATTAAGAAAAGGAAAATAAATATGACAGTAAATTTTGAAGGAAAAGATAGACGTGAATCTACTTTGAAAAAAGTTTTACCTGAATA
>CALUYV010000061.1 GCA_944325095.1 Candidatus Gastranaerophilales bacterium
TATTTTGAAGACCGATAGCAATATCGGTCTTTTATTTATTAATAAATTCTACCAATCTATGTATAAAAATCATAACAGTATATTTAACTACCAAAATAGTTCATTAAACCATCATGGAGTTTTTCGTTTTTGCAAAGTTTTTTCAATTTTGAAATTGCACGATTTTCAATCTGGCGGATTCTTTCTCTGGAAACGCCGTATTGTGAACCGATTTCATCCAGAGTTTTTTTCATTCCGTTATTATCAAGTCCGTAACGCAATATCAAAACATCCCGTTCTTTCTGGCTCAGTTGGTTTAAAATTTGTCTTATATCCTGAAGTAAATTTTCATGTGTAACTTTGCCGTCAGGAGTTATAGTTGATTTATCAACTATAAAATCGGCAATTTTTGAAGCGTCTTCGTCGCTCGATGCCGGAGTATCCATACTGACTGTAGATTGAGCGGATTTTATAATTGCCGTGAGTTTTGACACCGGAAGCCCGAGCCTATAAGCAATTTCCTGTTTTGTCGGCGGATGTCCGAGTTCGGTTGTTAAATCTATTGTTGCCCGCTTAATTTTTCCAATAGAATCAATCATGTGGATAGGAAGTCTGATAATCCTTGCTTTATCTGCAATTGCGCGGGTAATTGATTGTTGAATCCACCATGTTGCATAAGTTGAAAATTTGTAGCCTTTTTTATAATCAAACCGGCCGGCAGCTTTAATTAAACCGACATTACCTTCCTGAATTAAATCAAGAAATGATAAACCTCTGCCGATATATTTTTTAGCAATGCTGACAACAAGTCTTAAATTGGCATTTACAAGAACATTTTTTGCAAATTCGTCATGGTTTTCCTGTATTTTTTTTGCCAGATCCAATTCTTCTTCAGTTGTTAATAACGGAATTTTTCCGATTTGCCTTAGATAAATTTTGACACTGTCATCAGTGCTGACAGACATAAGATTTTCCTGAACACTCGGGACTTCAACAGATTTTAAGACATCCTCGCCATCTTCTGTTTCTTCTTCGGCTTCAAGTTCCTGAAGTTTATTAAAATCTACATGTTCATCTGAAATATCATCTTCCAGAATACCAAAAGATTCAAATTCGTCTTTCACAAAATGCTCCTATCTTATTATTTACGATATTACTAAACAACCATGTTAATTTGCTCATCTAATTACATTATTTATCTTTCATTAATTTTTGTCTTAATGTTTCAAAGATAACGGCACTCAGGGCATTAGATACATTCAGGGAATTAAAACTGTTCTGCATAGGTATTTTTACGACATAATCGGAAATTTTTAACAGTGACTTTGATACTCCTGCATGCTCCGCACCCATAATGATTGCAAAGTTCATATCATTGTATTTAACATCATAATAATTATCGTTTGCAGATGCGTCTGTTGCAATTATCCACCAGTTGCTATCTTTTAGTTTTTGAACTGCGTTAACCAGACTATTTACTTTTATGATTGGAATATAATTTATTGCGCCGGCACTGATTTTTTCAACAGTTGCATTAACCTGAACATTTCGTCTTGACGGGATAATTATTCCGTCAACGCCTGCACAGACACATGTTCTTATGATTGCTCCGAGATTGTGAGAATCTTCTACCCCGTCTAATATGACAAGAGAAGAATTTGTATGATTTTTAGTTTCTAAAAAATCTTCTAATTCCATATATTTTATAGGTGATATTTGTGCAATAACCCCCTGATGGTTTAATTCTGCGTACGGCTGGAATTTTTCTCTTGCAACAAACTGAAAAACTATTCCTTTTTCCTGTGCAAGTTCTTTGATTTTATTAATCTTGCCGTCTGTGTGAATATTCCTGGATATAAGAATTTTATTTATTTCTCTGCTGCCGGAGGTAAGTGCCTCAATGATTGAATTTTTACCGTAAATTATATCAGAATTTTCCATTTATTTTGAAACCTCCAGCATGCGGTCAATACATTTGGCTGCTTTTTGAGCAATTTTTTCATCTACAACAATTTCATTTGTTTCTTTGTCAAGAACCTCTAAAATATCCTCCAGTGAAGTCATTTTCATAGTCGGACATATTATATTTTCTTTTACAGGTATAAATTTTTTATCCGGATAATCCCGTATCAGCCGGTCAGTAACACCCTGTTCGGTTGCAATAACAAATTCTTTATTTTTACTGTTCTTAACATAATTCATAATACCTGTTGTACTGCCGACATAATCAGCCATTTCAGAAACTTCTGTATTGCATTCCGGATGTGCAAGAACTGCTGCTTGAGGGTATTTTTTTCTTATATTTTCAATATCAGCAGGTTTTATCTGTAAATGTGTCGGGCAAAAACCCGGATATGTAATAACTTCAACATTTCCTAACTGTTTTTCAACCCATTTGCCTAAATATGTATCCGGAAGAAACAGGATTTTATCAGATTTTATACTTTTTACAATTTCTACCGCATTGGAACTTGTACAGCATACATCACATTCTGACTTAACTTCTGCGGTTGAATTTACATAACAAACGGCAGGAATATGAGGATATTTTGCCTTAAACTCCATTAATTGATTATATGTAATCATATCAGCCATTTTACAGCCTGCATTCATTTGCGGTAACAGAACTTTTTTATCCGGTGAAAGGATTTTAGCCGTTTGTGCCATAAAATATACACCTGCAAAAACTATGATTTGCGCATTTGTTTTTGCCGCCTCTTGACTCAATGCTAACGAATCACCAACAAAATCCGCAACCAAATCAATTTCTGCCGGCTGGTAGCAATGTGCCAGTATTATTGCGTTTTTTGCCTTTTTTAATTTGTTAATACTCTCGACTAGTTTTTGCATTTGATTGCTTATCCTCCATTTAGTGTAAATTTATGTTAAATTTTTTTCATTTATAGAAAGTATTGTATAATAAAAAAAGATAATAGTAAAAAAGTGAAAAGGTAGATATGTCATTAAATAGTTTATTAGGAATGGGCGGGGGAAGAAAAGATATTTACGTATCTATATCACCTGCATGCGGATTAGAAATCCTGGAAATAGATAATTCAGGAACAATCAGAACATATGCGCAAGCTCCGTTGGAATATAATGATGCGCAAAGAGAAATAGCAAATTATGATGCTTTTAGAAATACTCTGGCTGAGTTATTGCAGAGCAGAAACATTGATCCTATGAAAATCAATGTGCATTTGAATCTGCCGACTGTATGGTTTGGCCTCAAAGAAGGTATTCAGTTGCTGCTGGATGATAATGCAATAACAAACATTGTTATCGGTGAATTAGAGCAATCTTATATTTTTAAGAGAAAAAATCCTGTTCCTTATTGGTTTGATGCACAGGTTTCTACTAATTCCGATTCCAGAAGCGTATTTTATACCGCTGTTCAGGAAGAAGTTATTGAACAAATCAGAGAAATATTAACCGGAATGGGAGCAGTTCTTGTAAGTGTCGGATGTTCATTATTTGCTGATTTAAAAGGTTTGTATGTAACCGCTCTTGCAAGAGAACAAATGGAAAATGACGGTCATTCCTGGTCATTAATGATTGTTAATAACAGCGGATATCAACTGTTGAGTCTGCAGGGTAAAAGACTTCTTGAATATTATGAAGAACCAATGCCTTTAAAATCTTTTGAAGGTGAAGAAGTTTATACGGAAATTGAAAATTCTGTTCAAATTGCATTGATGAGTTCTCCGTCAAGTTCGCTGGTTATTATATCAGAATCAAATCTTGTTTCGGCAGAACTTTTGAGAGAACGTTTACAATTCAGCGGTCAGTCAATTGCAATTGAAGAAAATCAGTATCGCAAAGAACCTATTGCAAACTTTGGATTAAATGTACTTCCTGATGATCAGGTGAAAGTTTCTTTAAGTGCATACGGTTCTGCTGCACCTTCAGGATTGATAAACAACGATGTTAACTTTCTCGGTGCTGCGGATAAACCTGTTGAAGTTGCAACATTTATGGGAATCACACCTCCTGTTGCAACAGTCTTTGCACTGATTATCTTAGCCGTAATCAGCGGTATATCTTTCTTTGCCGCTTCAACTACAGAAAAAATGGCAAATGATATGCAGGCAAAAGGGGCTGAACTGGATACGCAAATTACTGCACTTCAATCAGAAGTTCAGCAAATGGAAGGCGCACAGGAAGGCAAAGTTGTTGTTGATTCCGTAGAAGAAATTGCAAAAACTTTGAAAAATAACAGAACTAAAATTATGGCTTATGCTGCTTTGGGAGAATCAATTCCGAAAGATTTATATCTGACATACTTTATTACGGGCGATAACGGCTTAATTGCAATTAAAGGCTGTGCTGATACTGTAGAAGATGTTTATGTATTTTTCAAAAATTTAAAAGATTCTCTTGTAGATTCTAATTTACGTGTAAGTAATCTGGGATTAAGATCCGGTTCACTGGATAAAGTTGTAAATGATACAGTGTCTCCTTTTGACAGTGCTCCGTATATATTTGAAATTACAAATATGACTGATGCGCAGTTGCAGAGTTATATTAATAAGTTAACTCCGCCGGCTGCAGCAACTGATGAAAACGGAGAACCTATAGAAGGTGAAACTACTGAACAGTAATAAGCAGGTACTAATAATATAAAAGTGTGTAAATATTAAAGGATATAATATGGACAATAAACAACTTCAACAATTTATAATACCAATCGGAATACTTTTCTGTGCTTTCGTAGTTGCAGCAATTTATATACCAAAAGTATTCACAAATATCAGCAACTACACTTCTTTGTCGAATGATATTAAGGCAAAAGAAGAACAGTTGAAACAAACTCAATCTCAACTTGACAATTTAAAATCTGCTGAAGCGGCTGTTGAGAAAAAAGAAAATGATGTATCAGCTGCTGATAAGCCTTTTTATAAACCGATAATGTCAGGTTTTGACTCAGAAGCCGCTATTGCAGGTGAGTTTTCTGAAATTTTGCAATTGGTAAGAGCAAATCAAATTAAAATTCGTTCTATCAAATATGAATATGACAAAGATGTTGCAGATGATGTCTTTGCTCAAAATGCAGGCGATAAATACAATGTTGCGCGTTTGAATATTGAAATGATTGCAAATTATTCAAATTATGATAATTTCTTAAAAGAATTATATAAACATGAACACTTTTTAGATATTCAACAAATCGAGATTGTTCCTTATAAAAAGAACAAAAAGATATTGTTAATCAACTGCAAAATCAAATTATATGCAAAAAAATAATTACATCAATTTAGTAAAATCAATCGCAAAGATTGCATTTGAGGAATTAAGACAAGTATTACAGAAGTTCGTTTCAAGCGAACTTCTTTTATTATAATCGGCAAAAGAACTGCCGCAGCGTCCTCTGTAATCATTTGCAAGAAACGGACATGTGTAAATCCCTGAAGATGTCAGTGTTCTGCCATGAATACAGTCAAGTTTATCCGGAATATTTGAACAATGTATAGTTTCACTATCTTGATTTTTATCATAATATGGAACAATTTGAATATTTGCCGGTTTGAGATTCAGGCTGTACTTTGCAAATACTTTTAAATATTCCCGATAAATTTCGTCATCTGATAAATTGTAATAGTTAACAACGGTTACAACAGGTGTAAACCCGTATTTTACAAGATGTTTCAGAGCAAACAGGGAATGTCTGTATGCGCCGCGATACCGGATACTGTCATTTTTTACTTCTTCATAGTGGTCTAAACTGATTTTGAACCAGATAACATATTCGGATTCATCTTCTACTTTTTTTAAAAATCTTGCTTTCTTTTCGTTGATAAAAGAGCCGTTTGTACAAATACATACATTTGAACGGGTTAAACAAAATCTTAATATGGCATTAAACTCCGGATGGGTCATAGGTTCTGCACCTGTCAGATATATACATTCAATATTTTCTTCGTTAGTTTCGTTAATTGCATTTTTAATTATGTCAAGCTTAATGTAATCTTCAACTTTTTTATATTTTGGAAAATCAATGTAACAATATTTACAATGCATGTTACAATTTTTTGCAGTCATTTCTATAAATAAATTCTTTAAACTTTTCATGGTAATAACTTCTGCCTGATAGGTATTGGTTCGCATGTATAAAACTCCTTTCGATACAATCATGTTAAACATTTGAATTTAAAAATAAATTATCCACCATGGCAAAAGAATTTGTTAAAATTTCAAAAATTATGGTACAATCTGAATATGACAAAACTTTTAGATTGCACAACAAGAGACGGCGGTTACGCAAGCAACTGGGAATTCAATGATTCGGATATTCTTAAACATATTGAATTTTTGAATCAAAACGGAATATCGTATTATGAAATCGGTTACAGAAATTACTATGATACGGATAATAAAGGTCGTTTTTACCGCTGCATGCCGCAGATGCTAAAGCCGTTTTATGAACAAAAAGGTAACTTAAAAATCGGCGTAATGACGGATACAACCAGATATAATCAGAAAGATTTTCCGGGGAAAGCGCAGGATTATATTGATTTTGTGAGAGTTGCCGTTCATCCTGATAAAATTCCGGAAGCTCTGGATATTGCAGAAGTTTTATATAATAAAAATTATATGATTTTTATACAGTTAATGGATGTAACAAATATTGAAGCTGACGGATATTTGCATTTATATATGTGGAATAAAAAAGATATTCCGGAAAGTTTATATTTTGCGGATAGTTACAGCAGACTTCTGCCTTCTGATGTCCCGAAATATTATAATAAATTGAAAATTTTGGGTTATGATAAGATCAGTTTTCATGCACACAATGATACAGGACATGCTATTGAAAACACTCTGGCTGCCGTAAATCTCGGAGCATATTCTGTTGATGTCACAAAAGACGGAACAGGACGCAACGGCGGAAATGTTGATTTTTCACGGATTAAACAGTTACTGGTTTAAAAATTTTTTATAAATGCTGCTGTCAGAGTTCCTGATTTTTGTTTTGGAAACATAATCCGTTTCCAGCCGTTTTGCAATGCGTTCAATTGCAGGCGATGCTGAAATAATAACAATTTTTGTATTTTTATAATATTTTGAATAAGTTTTAATTTGTTCAATAAACCACTCCCCTGCAGATTTTGGCAAAAAATCACTTTCCATCTGCAAATCGGTTAGAATTACATTATACGGATTATCAATGTTTGCCTCTATTTTGGCAAGACCTTCTTTTGCACTGTATGCACTGTCAATTTCAACATCCGGAAGATTTAAATATTCAATATTATTTGTATGGAAACGAACCCAGCCGGGAACATCATCAACTATAAGTATTTTGTTCATAATAATTTAATTATATGAAAAATTTATAAAATTTTCTACCTTATCAGGCAGTGGATTTTTTCTTCCAAGTAAAAAAAATTAAAACGGAGGAAATAAAATATGTTTACAACAAGAATTTTTATACCGGTCTTTATTCTGGGTGCGCTTTCTACTGTGGTTATGGCGGAAACCCCTAAAGAAGCAATGGATTTTTTTATAAAATATACTAATTTTGCCAATAATTACGACGAAAATTTATTAGATATGTATTCGCCGGATGCCAAAATAATACGGGAAGTTGTAAAACCGTCCGGGGAACTGGTTGAAGTTGTAGTTCCTACAAAAAGATATTTTAAAGAATTGAAACTTGGACAAAAAACTGCTAAACTTAGAAAGTATCGTAATAAATACAGAAATATTATTGCGCAGGAAGTTCCGGAGGGTATAAAAATCACAGCGGAACGCCAGCCTTCTAAAGAAACTTACTGGCTAAAGATGTATCAAATTGTAAAAGATACGGATTCCGGATTAAAAATAACGGAAGAGATGATGCAGACAAAAGTTCAGGCATTTTTAAATCAAAAGGATAATAACTAATTATGAACAAATTTAGATTTTTAACAGCAGGAGAAAGCCACGGAAAATGTTTAACCGCCATAATTGAGGGAATGCCTTCGGGTGTTGCTGTTGATGTTGATTTTATCAACAGCGAATTAAAACGGCGGCAGCAAGGATACGGGCGCGGAGAAAGAATGAAAATCGAAACAGATACGGTTGAAATAACCTCCGGAGTCAGATTCGGGAAAACAATCTGCTCCCCGATTACTCTTGTTGTAAAAAACAGAGATTTTGAATCATGGCAAAAAATTATGAGTGCCGCTCCTGAAGATATTACGGATGAAAAGAGTTTTTCGACATACCGCCCGGGGCATGCGGATTATGCGGGCAGTGTAAAATATGCGCAGCAGGATTTAAGAAATATTCTTGAAAGGTCAAGCGCGCGAAAAACTGCAATAGAAACAGCAGTTGGTGCAGTTGCAAAGTTGTTATTAAAAGAGTTAAATATTGAAGGCAGTTCAAGGGTTTTGCAGATAGGTTCCTGCTGCTGTCCTGATAATTTTAAAGATGAAGTTGAAACAATGCGCGGCAAGGGTAATACTGTCGGCGGAAAATTTGTAGTTAAGTATCAGGGGCTGCCTGTAGGGCTTGGCTCTCATGTTCACTGGGATAGAGGAATAGACGGGAGATTGGCGCAGGCAATAATGAGCATTCCGGCGGTAAAAGTTGTTGAAATTGGCACGAATCCGGCAGGTTACACCGGCAGTGATTATCACGATGAAATCTATTTAAACAATGGTGAAATTACCCGTCAGACAAATAATGCAGGCGGAATTGAAGGCGGGATGACAAACGGAGAAGAATTGGTTGTATATGGAGTAATGAAACCAATTCCAACAATGCGTAAACCGTTAAAAACAGTAGATTCTAAAACAATGGAAGAAACAGAAGCACATTTTGAGCGTTCCGATGTGTGTGCTGTTGAGGCATGTGCGGTTGTGGCAGAGGCAAGAACCGCATGGATTTTAGCGGATGAAATTCTGATAAAATTTGGCGGAGATAGTATTGACGAGTTAAAACATAACTATCATAGAAAATAAATCAGTTAAATTTTCTAATTCAAAGAAAAAGGCTTATTTATAAAACCTTTTCCTCTTCGATGGGTGAGGGTTAGTCTATTTATCCTTTAAAGTTTTAATAATTTTTTGATAAACTCCTTCTATATTATTGTCAATTTCATTATTCCAAAATCTTAAAATTTGAAATCCTAAACTGTATAAATATTCGGTTCTTTCATTATCGGATGAAATTCCCTTTATTGTATTATGTTGCCCTCCATCCAGTTCAATAATCAGTTTCTTTTCACGGCAGACAAAATCTACAATGTAGTTTCCAATTGGATATTGGCGTCTGAATTTATATCCTGAAAGTTGACGGTTTCTTAAAATATTCCAAAGTATATGTTCCTGAGAAGTCTGTTTTTTTCTTAAGTTTCTTGCAAGTAGATTTAATTTTTTCATTACAAAATTATATCATAATTATTAATATTAAATCGTCCCTCACCCCACCCCTCTCCGGTAGGAGAGGGAGCCAATAATAAAAAATTGATTATAATTTTTTTAAGTAACCTTTATCTTTTTAATAAAAAACTGTATGTACAAAAATCTTTCCCTCTCCGATGGGAGAGGGTTAGGGTGAGGGTTAGTCCTCTATTTTTCTGGTTTAAGCACTTTTCTTTCTGTATTCTTCTGTTCCAGGAAATTCCGAAGAGCCTGTTCTGAGTTTTGTAATCAGGTAT
>CALUYV010000062.1 GCA_944325095.1 Candidatus Gastranaerophilales bacterium
AACAACCCTATGGTTGGTGCTACAGTTGCTTGTGCTGTTGCAGTTTCTCAAGCAATGAACAAGTAATCTTGTTTACTTAAAATTAATTAAAACAGGAGTTATAAATATAACTCCTGTTTTTGTATCTTTTATATACTATTCTCGTTATACCTGAATTGTAAAATTATTTTTTAATAACTGCGTATGTCTTTCAGACAATTCTTTACACACAGGCAGCACGATGCAATCTTTTAACTCTGCACCTGTTTTTATTTCCGCATTATCAAAAACTATACAATTTTCGATTTTTACATACTCGCCGATTTTACAATTGTCGCCTATTACATTATTCCCTACTGTTCGAATATTCTTCGGCAATTTTGTATTTCCGCAGATATAATTCCCGAGATTAGTTTCAACAATTTCTCCGTGTTTTATATTGCATATACCATTAAATACATCTTGAACAGACTGCTTATACTGGGCGATTGTACCTATATCATTCCAGTATTCATCAATTGTAAAAGTATTTATTTTATTTTCTTCGAGCAATTTCGGAAAAACATTTTTCGCAAAATCATAGAAAGTATTTTCCGGAATATAGTCAAAAATCTCATAACTGAAAATATAAATTCCGGTATTAATTAAATTACTTTTTGCTTCTTCTATTGAAGGTTTTTCCTGAAATTCTTTAATAAAACCATCCTCATCCGTTACGACAACACCGAAATGAGAAACGAGTTCATGCGGAACTTCTTTCACTCCGATAGTTGCAATTGCATTGGATTTTTTATGAATTTCGATACCTTTTTTAATATCGGCTGTTGTCAAAATATCGCCGGACATAACAATAAAATCTTCGCCCTTATCAAAGAAATACTGGCATTTTTTTACACCGCCCGCAGTTCCGGATAATTCTTCTTCTTTTATATAATTAAAATTTATCCCGAGATTATTTTTTTTGTATCTGTTTATAATCTGGTCTGAAAGATAATATGTATTGGAAATAACATCTTTAACCCCCGCTTCATGCAGTTGTGTAAGAATTATATCCATAATAGGAATATTCATAATATTTATTAACGGTTTCGGCATCCGCAGAGTAATCGGCTCCAGCCGTGAACCCATGCCTGCTGCCATGACCATAGCCTTGATGTTGTCTGTTTTCATAATCATATTTTCCCCTATAGGTAAGATTATACTACCAAGGATAATTTTTATCAATATTCCAGGAATTATGTTTTAATACTGCAAGACATGCTGAACCTGCGCCAAAACCGGATACAGATGCAGGCGACTTATTGCTGCAGCCGTCCTCAAAGGTTGCATCCGTCAACTCGGAATAACCGTATGCATCATGCGGAATACCGCACTTGTCCAATCCGCCGAAATGTATTCCGCTGTATAGGGCTGACTTATTATATTCGGATTTTTTACATATCCCGGGAGGAGTTTCTGCATTATAAACAGAAAAAATAAAAACATCATGCCCGAGTTTATTTGGTTTAACTTTTCCGTTAACATCTACTATAAGATTTACCAGATTATTTTTATCTTTGTTAAATCCGATTACAACACCATCTGTCAAAACGACACTGTACATAGACTTATTGAAATACGGAGTTCCATGCAAATCAACATACTGAGGGGTTTTCCAGCAGTTGTCCTGCGAGCCTTTACAATATGAATTAATATTTAAATACGGAGTGAAATACTTTTCAGCAAAAAGATTCACCGGCATATCGGTTTTAAAAACACCCATATCCTCGTTATGAACAAGAGCAGAAAGTCTTGATGCTTGAATTAACTCGGCATGAATGCTCTTAATTTTTGATATCGAAAATTTCTGCATTGAAACATTATAAAAATAACAGACCATCCAGCCGAAAACACCCACAAGCACAATTAAAATGATTACCGCTAATATGGCTCTGTTAAAATTATTTTCTGTCCCCATTTTCTCTCCTGAAAAATTTTATTATACACTACTTAGTATTTCAATTATTTCTTCTTTTGTCAAATTCTTATTAATTTCTTTAATTGAAGTGATTGCATCAGTATCAATCTTTTCATTAAAAATTTCTTCAAGAAGAGTTTTATCATAATCATACAGAATAGAGCCGTGCTGTAATATATAACCCTGTTTTCTATATTGTGCGGAGCCTATAAGTTTTTTATTCCGGTAACACAAATCAGCACCTGTCGATAAAAGCATACAGTAATCGAATTTTGTTTTAACCGGTTTTGATGTTCCAAACTCAAGGTCAATTCCAAGTTTTTTAAATTTATCAATAAGAAATCCGGAAATCTCTTTGTAAGAAGATACTACATGCTCACCGTTTTCAAGATAAGAAACAGGACATACAAAACTGTATGTTATTTCATTATCATGCAAAAGCGCACGTCCGCCGGTTAAACGTCTGACAACATCAATATTTTTACTTTTTAAGAACTCATAATTGATAAAATCATCATTCTGATTGCGGCCCAGAGAAACACATGCCGGCGACCAGCCGTATAACCGAAAAACAGGAGTTTTTAAGTCGCTTTTTATGGCAGATTCTAATATTTCAGAATCAATTGCCATATTTTTTTCCCCGGTATTAGAACTGTACGGAACTATCTCCATAAGAATCTCCGTAATCATATTCACTATGGATAGAATAACTGCCGTCAAGTTTAGGCGGTTTTATTTCATCCAGAGGCATTAAACCTGATGTATCAAATGAATTTTGTTTTGCTTTTGGCTGAGCGGGAGCGGTCTGCTGAGGAGAATTTTCAACAGTTTCCTGCTGTTTGTTTTTGCCTCTTTTTTCTTTCTTTTTCTGTTTTTTAGAAACATTTTCATCAGCATTAATATCAGCATCTATATTTGCATTACCATTTTCCTGCGCTTGAGGCTGCTGCTGTCTTTCGCTGTGTAAAAATATTAAATGCTCGTTGATTTTCTTCTTCTTTATTTTCTTTTCTTTTTTCTCTGCTTTTTTCTTCGATTTCTTTGAATTTTCTGCATCGGCGTTATCTTCGTCCGGCTCTAAATTTGATGACAGACCGGTTATTTTATCTGTTTTTGGTTCTGTCCGGTTTTCTGCAATATTCAATTTATTTTGTTCATAATCCCTCAATTGCAATTGGGCAGAATCAGGATGCTCCTGAATATTGGAAGAAATCTCCGAACGAGAATCAGTTGCCGTTGTCTGACTAGCCTGAAGTTCTCCGGTATTCTGCTCCTGAGGCTGTATATCACGAACAGCGGCAGCAGTTTGATTTTCTGCAGGCTGCGCACCGGCCGGAGTTGCATTAGCCGATTTCTGGGTATAATTTTCTACATTCTGTACTGTTTTTTCATATTCTGCATTTTGTTTTTCTTCATCAGCAGCAGCGGTTTGAGTTTTTTCACCGTTTTCCCGTGCTATTAATTCATTTTCAAACTGCAGCAAAGTTTGATTCCCAACAAACTGTTCCAATGCTGCCCGTTTTGATAAAAATTCAGATTTTGCAGTGCGCTGTCTATCCAGTGCAGTTCTGTAATATGCATCCGTTATTACAATCAATTCACGGGGAGCATTATTTGTCTGCGCATACTCAAATTTTGTTTTGCGTTCATCAACCAGATCATTTACCATTTCTAACTGTTTTTTTGCACTCATATAATCATAGTACAAATCAACGGTTTTCTGCTGTAAATCTTCAACTTTTCTGATAAGTATAATCATATCGGCATCTGTAACTCTTGTATATTTATAATTAAGTGCTTTTGTATCCTGAGCCATGATACCGAGAACATTACCGCTTATTAAAGAAGTTCCCGCAATTACAGGACTGCCGATACTTGCACCGACAAGAGTTGACATACTTGCAATTGTTGTCAAAACTTTTTTTATTGATTTTTCGTCCGGTTTATCTGCATCAGGATTGGCAAGTTTGTACAGTGCAAAATTTATTGTTTCACTCTGCATGGCAGCACCCTGCCACAAAAGCGACAAATCAGCCAGCATATCCTGACCGTCATACTCTAGTTCCTGTGAGATATCTTTTGACATTCTTTTTAAATCTAAATCCGCATAAGTATAATCAGCAAGTTCTGCTTCTCTGGAATTATCCACTCTTGTGTATGTCTTTTCGATAACAGCAGTTTTCTGTTCTTCTGCCTGAATATATTGATTTTCAGGAACTTCAGAAATTCCGACCCTGTATGCAGGAGGTTTCGGATGCTCGATATCCGGCAAAATCTCGGCGGAAGAAACAGGAAGTGCAATTATTCCCGCAATAAGTGATAACAGCATAATTTTACTTTTTAGCATTATTACCTCCAACAAGAGCTGAATTGTAATCATACTGATACATATTCAGATTATCAACAACCTTTTTTCCTGCTAATCTTTGCAGTTCAAGATGGTATTTCTTTGCCATCTGCTCATATTTCAGTTCTTCTATCTGCATATCCTTATACATTGCAGAAGATATCGCAATTTCAAGGAAATCCTCTTCATCCATTGCTTTTACATAATTTTTACTGTAGAGCATCTCTCTTGAACGGATTTCTTTTAACTGCGACAGAGAATTTTTATAATTGTAATAAGCATTAATAATCTTATCCTGTAAATTTTCAACAAGTCCGGCAAGTTCAATCAACTCGGTATCTGTAAGCGGAATTTCCTGAGGAATATTTTTCCTGTTAATAAAATTTTGAATCATTCTGCCGGCCGCATAACTGCCTGATTGAACCGCATAATCGGCTCCGATTAAAGCAGGAGCAAGAGCAGCACCTGATACAATTGCAGAAAGAGTTTTTGCCATAAGAGAAGAGTGAATCCTCCTCTGGCTTTCAGGGGTAGAAAGTTTTTTCAAAGCAAAGCCTATAACCTGATTGTTTTCAACCGTACCTTTCCATAAATTGTCAATATCTTCCATGTCTTTTTCTTTCTGAAGTTTGACAATTTCGTCCATAATTTCCTGTTCGCTGATTATCAAAGACCCATGTTCTTTACAGTCAACCTTAGGCAGTTCAATTTTTGCCTGCTCAACCTTGCCTAATTGTACTTCCTCGCCAAATGTCATGCCGGAACATACAACTAATAAGCCAACTATCCCCAATATAATCTTCATACTTTTCATATTAATGTTATATCACAATTCCAAGAATAAATCCAATGGTTGATTAATCTTTAAATCTATCGATTGTTCAACAAATCACGAATAAAACCTACAATAAGTACAGATGAGGTAAAAAGAGTTGAGCACCAATAAACCCAAATCCCGTTATATGAGTCCCCTTGTTTCGTCTAAAAACATTGCCGGCAAAACCTTTAAGCAAAAAGGGGATATTTTTAAAGCGAAAAATTCTTACAAAGAAGCTATTTCGAGTTATTTAAATGCTCTTTTGTCAGACAGAAATAATGCGGAAATATATTTTTCGCTCGGAGTTTGTTACAAAAATCAGGGTAAACTCGACAAAGCAATAGAAAATTTAGAAAAAGCAGTTTTGCTTGAAAATGAAAACTATGAGTATTTCTATGAACTTGGTCTTTGCCATCTTAAAGAAGAAGTACCGTGTAAAGCAATTAAATGTTTTATTCAAGCGATTCAACTTGAGCCGGAAAATCCGGAAATAATTTATCATCTCGGACTTGCGCATGAACAGTGCGGAGAACCTGATATGGCAATGATGATATACCAGAAATTAATAGAAAATTCTCCGTCATATCTGGGAGCTTATTTAAGAAAATCTTATTTACTTTCTAAAATGGGGTTGTATTCTCAAGCTTTAAACCTTTATCTTAATGCTCTCAAAATAAATCCAAAATACACAAAAGTTTATTCTGAAATCGGTATGTGTTTTGATAAACTGGGAAAAGCAAATGAAGCAAAAAGATATTACCGTAAATTTTTGTCGGCAGAACCGGATGATGAAAAGGCAACAAAAATAATGCACAGAATCGAAAATTTGCGCAAATTAACCCCGCGCAAAGAAAAAACAAACAGCGTAAACCTTTCTATTGTTTAACAATTAACCGTTATTAAGCCATTCAACACAGACTTTCGTAAACTCGTCCGGATAATCATTAAACAAATCTTCCGCATGATTTGCTTTTTTGAACAGTTTATATGATTTTTTACAAACCGCTTTATTATAAAGAAGTTCTGTATGCCACGGGAATACTGTCGGATCATTTTCACCGGCAAGAAATAAAGTCGGCGTTTTTATATTTTTTACGACATCAACAGGCTTTGTTTTATGCATAAAAGGATTTCCCGGACGCACGGAACAAAACCTTTCCGGCTCGAATTTTTGAAACAATGTAGGCATCCACGCATGCGGTGAATACATTCTGTTTTCTATTTTATAAAATTCAGACGGGGCAGAAACAACAATATTACGATATATTTCCGGATGTTTTGAACTGTACAGCAATACCAGCGCACCGCCAAGCGAAAACCCCATTAACGAAATCTTTTTATATTTTTTACCAGCATACCCGACAACAGCAGAAATATCATTTTCTTCTTTTGCGGTAAAAGTGTAAAACCCGCCGCTTTTGCCATGACCGCGGAAATCCATTGTAATAACATCAAATTTTAAAGAAATAGCCTCCGCTATATTCCTCATAGAACGGGAATCTTTAGTCATAAACCAGCCGGGACAAATAATAACAACCTCATCCTGATTAGAGCAATAACAATTAATTCTGATTTTAATATTATCTTCGGTTATAAGAGTTAACTCTTCCAAATTACAACCCTCCGGAATTCATAAGTTCCGAAAAATTATTCATCAACTCTTCTTTATTCAATACTTTACATGCCTGTCCGCTTACAAGAAGGCTGACTAATTGTTCTTCTTCCGGAGAAAGTTCAGGCTTTTTCTGTGTTAATTTCTTTTCCGGAGATTCCAGCATCTGAGAAACCAGAACTTCATTCCTTTCATTCCGTGCAAGAATTGCGGCAACAATTATATTTAAATCATTTTGAGTAAAATTACACTCAATTTTCGGTTCAAATTTACTTATCGCCTCATCTGAAATATTTATATCAAAAACTTCTCTTATATCTTTTCCGAGTCCTCCGACTTTTCCGGATAACTCATATTTGCACTTATTATCAACCCAGCCGTTTATATTGATATTTACATCAACTTTAAGCCCGAAAATATCTATATGCTGGCTGTAATGCAGAGGCTCGCATGTTCTTATATTGTTAAGATACCGGCTTGTAAGTTCCTCTATTTTTGCTTCGAATGCTGCACTTTCTGCCGCTTTTTTAGTCATTATCTGGTTTACCGTGCCTTTGTTAATATCTCTCTGGCTGTCAACATTCACTGTGGTAAGTGCATTTACCGATACCGGAACGGCTGCCAATATTGCAATTACAGCAAAAATAGTTAAAATCTTTTTCATCATACTTTCCTTCTTATTCTTAATTAAAAACCTAAAAATCTAAACCCGTTTAATAACATTGAACTATTTTGCCCGTTTTGAATAGTGCAGGCTCCCTGTCTGAATACCATATCCATAAGAGCCTCATCATTTGGCGACATATCATATAATCCGGAAATATCAATATCTTCAGGATTTTTTAGCATTTTGCCTCCATTTTTTCTTTTTTCTTCTTCAAGAATTGAATCCCCTACAGCCGCAAGCTGCTCTTTAGTAAAAGCACATTTTGCTTTTGCTATATATATATGCTCAACAATACCATAACTTGTGGCATAACTGCCACCTTCATTATTCTTTTCATAATTATCCGCATACTGGTAAAAACTTCTAAATCCGGCAGTTGGTTCTGCCGTAAAATCTACTTCACATTTATTATCAATCCAGCCTTTGATTTGAATCTTGAAATTAAATAACAACCCGATAAAGGAAGAATCAAGAGTTTCGGTGTAAGGAGTACAGGTCATCATATTGCTCGCTAATTTTGAAGATGCTGTAGTTTGTTGAACTGCAACAGGTTCAGGTTGTTTTGGAGTAACTTTTCTTTTTGTTGTAACAACTTCTGCAACAGCACTTGTACTTATAAAGGCTACTAATAAAAAAATAACAAAATAAATCTTTTTCATACGCTTAAGTTCCTGTATATTAACCTTTAGTTATAATTATACCAATATTTTAAAAATTTGGTATAATAGTTCTATAATATTTTAACATAAAACAGCCAGAAAGAGAGAACCATGAGCAGATATCTTTTTGCAAATAACGAAATGCTGATGCTCGGAGCAGGAATACTGATAATAGGTGCAGTCCTAACATCCTATTCTTTTTCTACTTATGTTGAAATGCAAAAACTCGGCGAAAAAATCGATTTTGAAACCTTAGATAAAAATAACCAGATTTCAACCACTGAAAAATATTACAAATATATGGAATACTCTGATTTTCTTAACGATAAATTAAAGAAAAATAAAAGAATTCCGCTTAAAAGAGTTGCCTGTGTTTATCTTGACTACGCACAGCATAATGCAATTGAAATGTATTATCTGACAAAAGATAAAATGCCGTTTGATACAACCAGAACAAAATTCAGCACGGATAATGTAAAAGATTTATATAATATACTTGACAGTTATAAAAGTTGTAAACAAAGCGCACAATACAAGGCAGAACTGGAAGAAATCCTAAAAGATGCACAAAATTTCAATAAGCAAAGAATGGAAGCAGACGAGCGGCTTGAGGAATTTTTATACGGCGGAGATGACGAATTACCGCAAGCCATTGATGTTCCAAACGAAAACATACCGCAGACAACACCTGAGCCGCCAACCCCACAGGAGTCTATACAGCCCCAAACCCCGAACTACATAGATTCGGAAGGCAGAGCACAAACCCTCACTCCAGAACAGATTGAATACATAAATAAACAGCAGGAAAAACACAGGACTGATGAAATTCCGCAGTAATTTTAATCAATATCTTCCGGTAAAAATAAAGGATTTTTTGCCAGAAGTTCCCTTGTATGTTCATAACAGCAAGATTTGTTAGTTGTTATACGCTGATATTCTCTCACAATATTTAATACATCATCTACCGATAATTTAATCATTCTTCTTTGAGTTTCTATAATTTTAGCCATAAATAAAATCCTTTCTATGTGATATATCGGAAAATATTCTTGTAAGTTTTAATCAATCATATAGAAGGTTTATAAGAGAATGGTCAAATTTGAAATAATACCGGATGATAGGAAATTTTTATTTTTCTTGTAATCCTGAACAGCATGAGTAATTTATTCTGTCAACCTGAACTTTACAAAGCGAACCGCCGCAGCGAAGTGAGGACGAGTGAGCCTGTATGCAGAGTTGATTCAGGGTC
>CALUYV010000063.1 GCA_944325095.1 Candidatus Gastranaerophilales bacterium
TTCTACAACAATAGGCTCATCAGGTTTTATAGGATCCGGCAGAATTGTCGGCTTCCCGCTGCCATCTCCGCCGCCTATCGGCACACCATACAAAAGTTTAGGTCCGTCATCGATTGGATTAGGATATCCCGGATCCGGTAGAATTGTCGGCTTCCCGCTGCCATCTCCGCCGCCTACCGGTACTCCATACACCGGTTTTGCGCCGCCGCTAATTGGATATCCCGGATCCGGCAGAATTATCGGTTTTTCCGGTGCATCAGAACCATCAGGAGGAGTTGTAACTGCGTATAATGCTCTAATTTCAGGATCTTTTGGCTTGATAGTTGCCCTGCCCGGTGCTTTTGCATCTGCGCCTTTATCTCCCGGTTGTATTGTCAGTCCCGGAATATCAAATGCTTTGTCATCATCAATTGGTATTTTTAAATCTTTTCCTGCAAAAATCAGGTTAGGGTTTTTAATTCCGTTTGCTTCCTGCAGTTGTTTTACTGTTACCCCGTATTCTTTTGCAATTTTAGAAAGGGTATCTCCCGGTTGAATTCGATAATCTGCCATTGTTGCTCCTTGCACTTTTCACTTTGTACTTACATAAATATACCCGTTATATCGGCAAAAATTACCAAATCTTTAATTTTGTAAAGTTATTTTAAGTTAAATAGAGGAAATGTTTGTTGTAGAATTAACATGCAGATAGAAAAAGCAGGGGGATTTTTTATGAAAAACTGTGTTGTTGTCGGAGCACAATGGGGCGACGAAGGGAAAGCAAAAATTACTGATTTGCTGGCACAAAATGCGGATTTAATTATCAGATATCAGGGCGGTTGTAATGCCGGACATACCGTTGTTGCAAACGGTAAGACTTTTAAGTTCCATCTTATTCCGTCCGGAATTTTGTATAATAATAAAATATGCTTTATCGGTAACGGGACTGTTATTTTGCCGGAGTATTTTCAGGAAGAGATTGACGGTTTAAAAAGAGAAAATATAGATTTGTCAGGACTGAAAGTCAGTCCGCTGGCTTCTGTTACTATGCCATGGCATACTGAAATTGACGGTTATTCCGAATGTACAGCAGGAAAAGGCAAGATAGGAACGACTAAAAAGGGTATCGGGCCTACTTATACAGACAAAATGCAAAGAATAGGTTTGAAAATCGGCGATTTATATTCGGAAACTGCATTATCAGAAAAACTTGATATAATTCTTCCGATTAAAAATAAGCAGTTAAAAGAAATATACAATCTTAGAACTTATACCAAAGAAGAAGTTTTGGATTTGTGCAAAAAATATGCCGAAATTTTCAGACCTTATGTTTGTTTTGACTGGCAGGAAATGCTCAGAAACGCTAAAAAAGAGCAGAAAAAAATATTATTTGAAGGTGCACAGGGCGTAATGCTTGATGTTGATTTCGGTACATATCCGTTTGTTACAAGTTCAAATCCTGTAGGTGGCGGTGCCGCTGTCGGTTCAGGATACGGCCCTAAAGAAATAGATGAAGTTATCGGTGTTGCAAAGGCTTATGTCACCCGTGTAGGAGAAGGACCTTTTGTTACTGAACTTGATGATGAAATTGGCGATTTAATCCGTAATATCGGGCATGAATTTGGGGTTACTACAGGACGGGCAAGAAGATGCGGCTGGTTTGATGCTGTCACTATGCGATATGCTTGTCTTGTCGGCGGGTTGACATCAATTGCGCTGACTAAAATTGATGTATTTGACAATTTTGATGAGATTAAAATTTGCAAGGCTTATAAAGATATCAGAAATAATCAAATATATCATGATTACCCGACAGATGTATTTATCCATAAATATTTGGAACCTGTGTATGAAACTATGGAAGGCTGGTGTGAAAACATAACAAGAGTTCGTAAATATGAGGATTTGCCAAGAAACTGCAGAAGATATCTTGAAAGACTTGAAGAACTTTTAGAAACTCCTATTTCTATTGTTTCTGTCGGTCCTGATAGAGATCAAACTATTTTTAAAAACTAAGTAAATAATTAGTAAATAGAATATTAAAACAGGCTTGCACTTTTGTAAGTCTGTTTTTTTATTGTAAAGAATTGTTGCACAAAGGCTGAAACAGCAGCAAAATATTTATTTACAAGGTTTTAAATGTTTAACGATAATGGTGTAGTGTTAAAAAATGAAAGGTGATTTATTTATGCAAATTAACAACAATGTTCAATCTCCAAATTTTGGTATGGCTTTGAAAATTAGCAAAGGTGCAAAAAAAGCATTAGAAAATTGTTCTAATGAAACCATAGAAGAACTTCAAAAAGCTGGTGAAGCCTTAAAAGATACTAAATTTTTCCATGTAAAAATTGATGATAATTTGGGTGCAAAAATTGACAGTGATGAAAATGCATATTTTGGATTTTTTAAAACTGATGAATATTTTGCAAATCGTAATGGTGTACACAAATTCGGCGGAAAAGAAGTTCCTGATGAGAGAATTATAATGATTGAAAATGATAGAGGAACTATTGCCGGTGTCGGCAGATATGTGCCTTATAATGAAACCAAACCGTTTTATAATACTTGGGGTGTCCTTGGTGCATACAAAAATGTAAATGATATAAAATATCTTGCAAAAATTGCAAAAATATTAGATAGTGCTGCAGTTAGCAAATATACTCAAGGAGTAGAACAAGCAGCATTAGAAAATGCGGAAAAAGCTAAAGTTTCCCAAGCGGTATCTAAACTTTTGGATACATACGGTGAATAAGTTCAAGAAATGTGCAAAAAGAAGCCCCTTTCGGGGCTTCTTTTTTTGTTATAAATCTAAGTAGTATTTGAGTATATTGACTGAAATTTAATAATCTTTCATAAATTGCACTATTCATTTGAAATATAATATGTTTATGAAATAATTAAAATGAGGCTAAATATAAAATAGCGATGTACATATAAGATAAAAAAGGAAAAAGAAAGATGGCTAGAAAAACTCCATTGGAAAAAATCAGAAACATTGGTATTGCAGCCCATATTGATGCCGGTAAAACAACTACAACAGAACGTATTTTGTTTTATACAGGTAAAACTCACAAAATAGGTGAAGTTCATGATGGTGCTGCTGTAACCGACTTTATGGAACAAGAAAGAGAACGTGGTATTACTATCCAGTCTGCTGCTGTTACAGCAACATGGAAAGGGCACCAAATTAATATTATTGATACCCCGGGCCACGTGGATTTTACAATTGAAGTAGAACGTTCACTTCGTGTATTGGACGGCGTTGTTGCAGTATTCTGCGCAGTCGGCGGTGTTCAATCACAATCAGAAACCGTTTGGAGACAAGCTAACAGATACGAAGTTCCTAGAATGGTATTTGTTAACAAAATGGATAGAACGGGTGCTGATTTCTACAGAGTTGTTGATCAAATCAAAACAAGATTAGGCGCAAATGCTGTTCCTATTCAACTGCCTATCGGTGCTGAAGACAAATTTACCGGTCTTGTTGATTTGATGACTATGAAAGCCGAAATCTATACAAATGATTTAGGTACTGATATTAAAGAAGAAGATATTCCGGCTGAATTACAAGATAAAGCAAAAGAATACAGAGATGCAATGGTTGAAGCAATCGCCGGCGAAGACGATGCTTTGATGGAAAAATTCTTCGAAGATCCGGATTCAATAACCGTTGAAGAATTAAAAGCAGGTTTGAGAAAAGCGGTTTGCACAAACAAAATTGTTCCTGTATGCTGCGGTACTGCATTCAAAAACAAAGGTGTTCAGCTTTTATTGAACAATGTTGTTGATTATATGCCTTCTCCTGTTGATGTTAAAGCAATAGAAGGCGAACTTGAAGACGGTACAAAAGTTGAAAGACATTCTTCCGATTCTGAACCGTTTGCGGCTCTTGCATTCAAAGTTATGACAGACCCGTTTGTAGGCCGTTTAACATTCTTGAGAGTATATTCAGGTGTTATCACTTCCGGTTCTTATGTTCTTAATGCAACTAACGGCAAAAAAGAACGTATTTCAAGATTGGTTCGTATGTATGCAGACCAAAGACTTGAAGAAACCGAAGTTTATGCAGGTGATATCTGCGCTGCTGTAGGTTTGAAAGATACTACAACAGGTGATACTTTATGTGATGAAAAAGCGCCTATCATATTGGAAAAAATGACTTTCCCTGAACCGGTTATTTCAGTTGCTATTGAACCGAAAACAAAAGCGGATCAGGATAAGATGGGTATCGCTCTTCAAAAACTTGCTGAAGAAGATCCTTCATTCCGTGTTAAATCTGATACAGAAACCGGTCAAACAATTATTTCAGGTATGGGTGAACTTCACCTTGATATTATTGTTGACAGAATGCTTCGTGAATTCAAAGTTGAAGCAAATATCGGTAAACCTCAAGTTGCTTATCGTGAAACAATCAGAGGAAATGCTGATCAGGATTCTAAATTTGCCCGTCAATCAGGCGGTAAAGGTCAATACGGTCATGTTAAGATTAGAATTTCTCCGGCTGAAGAAAATGCAGGCTTTGTATTCGAAAATAAAATTGTCGGCGGTGCTATTCCTAAAGAATATATCGAACCGGCAAGAAAAGGTATGGAAGAAGCATTGGAAGGCGGTATCTTAGCAGGTTATCCGATGATTGATGTCAAAGTTGAACTTTATGACGGATCTTATCACGAAGTTGACTCTTCTGAAATGGCGTTCAAGATTGCAGGTTCTATGGCAATCAAAGAAGGCTGCCGCAAAGCTCAGCCTTGCATCCTTGAGCCGATGATGAAGGTTGAAATCGAAATTCCTGATGAATTTACAGGTACTATTATCGGTGATATTTCAAGAAGAAGAGGCCGTGTTGAGGGTCAGGAACCTGTGGGTAATACCGGTAATGTAATTGTAAGAGCAATTGTTCCTCTTGCAAATATGTTCGGTTATGCAACAGATTTGAGATCCAATACTCAAGGACGCGGTACTTTCTCTATGGAATTCAAATGCTATGAACAGGTACCTAAAAATATTGAAGACGAAATTATTTCAAAATCAGGTGCTGCTAAAGCATAGTTTGATTTCTGAAATGATATTCAATATAATTACAAAAATAACCCGGTATTACCCGGGTTATTTTTTTTTACAGTATTCGATTTTAATTGTTTCTATTTGCCGCCGCCTGCTCCTCCATAAGTAAACTCTATCTTAATATTATTAGATAATAATTTTTGCCATGATGTTTCGTATGCTGTTATTTCGTTTAACTGGGTTTCTAAATTTTCTTTTTCCAGTTCTAACTGTGATTCCCAGGAGTTTATACTTGCCATTTCAAATTCGTGTTCTTCCTGCATCAACTCTAACTGTTGTGAATACTCGTCTGTTCCATAGCCGTATTCTTCATCATAATACAGTGCTGATAATTGGTTGTTAAAGTTTTGCTGCTTTGTCTGAATTTGTTTTGTTGCTGATAATTGCTGCATTTGAATATCTGATAATTCCATTGATACTCTGCTTTTTTGTTTTGCGAAAAATAATAATTTTTCTTGTAAATTTGCAATAGCCATATTCTCGTCCTCTTCTTATTTGTAATCTCTTATATATATAAAGTATATCAAGATTATCTAATTTCAAAATTTAATCAGTTTGTAACAATTGTTTACAAATCCTTAAGAATGCGCAATTTCGTCTTTAAAAATTTGTTTATATATATACCAGGGGGATACTATTAATTACAGGGGAGAAATATGTTAAATACAATTCAATTACAGGAAAATGAAAAATATTCAGAAAATAAAAGCCGCAGGCTTGCAAAATATGATTTTTTGCCTGTCGATTTGATTGCGCATGAGATATATTCTGCTCTGTTGAATGCAGGTTATAATAGTGATTTTCTTGCCGAGTTTGACAGTATTCCTGCAAGAAAAATAAATGCGGCAATGAAAAGTTATGTTAATGCATATAAATCCGGCTTGCTGACAGATATGTATGTAAAACTGGGTATCGGGATAAGAGATTTAAAACCAAGAATTTTGCGTATAATTAATCTTGTTTCTTTTAAAGATAAAGAAAAACGTGCTATCTGGAAATTGTACGGAGAATTTAATGATTTTGATGATTTTATAGAAGAGCATAATGCTGATATAATTAAAAAAATAGATAATTTGTTATTGCAGATTTAATAAAATTTATCTTGACTAATTAAAAATAATAATTAAAAAACAGATATGCTTTGGAGTGAGATATTTAATTTTAATAAAAAATGTCTGCATACAAAAGTGCCGTTAGACACGGATATCGGATATTGTCCGGATTGCGGCGAGTTGATTGAAAATCACTGGTATATAACAAGATGCAAATGCTGCGGAGTGAAAGAAAGGGCAACAATCCGCAACGGTGAGGTTGTTCCGGAAGAGGGGTTTTGCCATAACTGCGGGAGCAGAGCATATATTGTGGAAGAAATAGAAACAATTGATTGTATAAATATTAATTACGCTATTATAATGCGTAAAGTTGTTGATAATGAAATAAGAGAATATACACAGAGCTGGCTTGATGCTATGCAAACATCAGGCTACATACCAAAACAGCTGCAGCAATTCCGATAAAATCAGCAAGAAGTCCGATAATAAGGGCATATCTGATTTTTGATATTCCGACAGCACCAAAGTAAACAGCAAGAACATAGAATGTTGTTTCGCTGCTTCCGAGCATTACTGCTGCAAGTTTTGTGGTATATGCATCTGCTCCTGAGTTGTTTGCAATATCAGAGAATATTCCTAAAGCACCTGAGCCGGAAAGAGAACGCACAATCATCAATGGCAGAATATCCGGCGAAATATGAAATTTTATAAGCAGCGGAGCAAATAATTTTGCAAGTATATCAATTGCTCCGCTGGCACGGAACATTGATATCCCGACAATTATAGCAACAAGATAAGGTATTATTTTGACTGAGATTTTAAATCCGTCTTTTGCTCCTTTTGTAAATTGTTCATATACCGGAACCTTTTTAATAAGAGCGGTAGTTAATACTGTAATTAAAATTACAGGCAGAATCCATAATGATATTATATTTAAAATATCAGCCATTGTTTTCGCCTTTCTTATTTACAATATACTGTGCAATTTTTGCCATAATAATTGCGCTGCAGAAGGCTATGGCTGTGACCAGAAGAGTTGGAGCAATAATTTCAGTAGGATTTTTATACCCGATGCCGGCAAGTATGGCGATTACTGTTGTCGGAACAAGTTGGAAACCGGCTGTATTCATCCCTAAAAATAAACACATTGAGTTTGACGCGCTGGATTTATCCTTGTTCTCTTTTTGTAATTCTTCCATTGCACGAATTCCGAAAGGAGTCGCGGCATTTGCCAGCCCGAAAGCATTTGCGGTAAAGTTCATTGCAATGTCACCTATTGCAGGTGAATCCGGAGGAATTTCATTAAATAAAACCCGTGTTATCGGACGCAGTAATTTTGAAATATATTTTATGACACCTGCTTTTTGGGCAATTTGCATTATCCCTAGCCAGAATGCCATAATTCCGATTAGAGAAAACGCTATTTTAACGGATAATTCAGCACCTGTCATAACAGCATTTATAACATCCTGAAGTTTTCCGTTACAAGCCCCTATAATAATTGATGATATTATCAAAAAATAAAAGATATAGTTCATATCCCAATTAAAACATCAAAATTTCAGGGTGTCAAAACTATTAATTACCGTGATTTTGTTGCAAGGCAGCATAAAATTTGCTACAATTCCAACTATGGAGAAAACTATTGATAAATTAAAAGAACTCGGTTTTAATTCGTATGAAGCTAAGGTTTATCTTGCTCTGCTGAAAAAGTATCCTGCAACAGGATATGAGGTTGCGCAAACTGCGGATATTCCTCAGGCAAGAGCGTATGATGCGTTGAAATCTCTTGTTGCAGAATCGTTTGTTTTTTCCGATCAAGAAAAACCTCAAAAATATACTCCGATTTCTCCCAAAGAACTTACCCGCAGATTTAAAAGAAAAGTAAATTCTACATTGGAATATCTTGAAAAAAAACTACCGTCCGTCCGTGAAGATTATAATGAACCGATACATACAATTTCAGGATATGAAAATATTATTGAAAAATTGCGTGAAGTTATCAACAATGCAAAAGAGTCTATGTATTGTGAATTCTGGCAGTCAGATTATAAACAACTTGAACCCGAAATTATGAATGCTTATGATAGAGGAGTTGATATAAAAATTGTAGGATATGATAATCTTCAAACCGTGTTCGGGCAGGTTTATTCTCATGAAGGCGCAAAAGAACTTGAATATTATTTAGGAAGCCGGATGGTGTTTGTTTTGGCGGATAATGTCGAATCTGTCTGGGGCAGGATTGAAAAACAGGTAATCTGGACAAAACATAATGATATTGCATTTTTGATGAAAGAGTTTATGGTGCATGATATGTATCTTCTTGATGTATATAAACGTTTCCCTGAACAATTAAGATATTTCTATGGTAAAGGATTTAAAAAGTTAAAAGATAAAATTTTAGATAAAAAATCTGCGTATAATATTCATTAGTAAAAAACGGACGATTGAATTTCAATCGTCCGTTTTTATTTATATTATGGCATAATCTATTTTTGATTATCTACAGCATCTTGTGCCTCTTCAATGCTGTCTTTCCACGGCCCTTCAGAAATGACTTTGCCTGTTGCGCAGTCTGTTGTTACAACTCTGTATTGTTTGCCTTCTTTACCGTCGGTAACAACAACTTTCTTGATTTGGCCTTTTCCGATACGTTCAGCGATTTCTTCTGTCGGAACCAGTTTTACAACGGTGCCGTCAGAGAGTGTAATTTCTTTTCTGTACCGGTATCCGATTTTGGATCTTCCGTTGTCGAAATTACCGTCTTCACGCACCTGTTTATTTTCAGGTTTGCTGAGTTCTCGAATAAGTTCGCTACGTTGTTTTTTAGTAAGTTCTGACCCGTCCTCGTTGACGTATGCGTTTGCAATCCATCCCGGAGACTGACCGTGTCCTTTAACCTGACCTGACGGGATTACATCACCGTGAGTAGATCTTTCCTGAATATCCTGACAACGTTCCGGTTCTGGCGGTGTCGGAGGTGTAGGCGGCGGCGGTGTTGGCGGTGTTGG
>CALUYV010000064.1 GCA_944325095.1 Candidatus Gastranaerophilales bacterium
ATAAATATCAGGATAATTAACTCAATTTTTCAAATGCATCGTTTACGATTTTATCAATCTCAAAATTCGTAGATTTTTTATCCGTTGTAAGCCACACAAGATATTCAATATTTCCGGCCGGTCCTTTAATTGATGAATATGTAAGTCCCTCTATTGAATATCCCAGTGATTTTGCAAAATCAAGTACATTGTTGATTACTTCAACATGTATTTCTTTGCTCCGGACAACCCCGCCTTTTTCTATTTTGTCTTTGCCTGCTTCAAACTGAGGTTTTATCAGGCAAATCATCTCATGGAAATCAGGTTTCAGAAGTTTTTTTAAATTTTCGAGAACTTTTGTAAGCGATATAAAAGACAAATCACTAACCAAAAAATCAGCAACTTCATCTTCAGGATTATAAATATCTTCAAACGAACATATTTTTAGATTGGTTTTTTCTATTGTTTTTACACGGTTGTCAGAACGAATTTTCCAGTCAAGCTGCCCGTAGCCGACATCTGCCGCATATACGAATTTCGCACCGTTTTGCAGCAGGCAGTCAGTAAAACCGCCTGTTGAGGCTCCGGCATCAAAACATACTCTGTCTTTAATATCTGGCTGGAAAGTGTCTATCGCTTTTTTGAGTTTAAACCCGCCGCGGGAAACGTACGGCATTGATTTTACTTCAATATCATATTCTTTAGCCGGATTTATTTGAAATCCCGCTTTTGTAATATACTCGTCATTTATTTTGACATTGCCGGCTATAATTGCTGCTGCAGCCTTGCTTTTTGTATCAAAATATCCGAGATCTGTTAAATATTTATCCAGCCGTTCCTTATTCTGCATTGAAATTAAATATCCTCATAGCGTTATTTGTAGTAGCACGGGCAATTTCTTCAATCGTCGTATTGCGGAGTTTGGCAATACATTCCGCAACATATTTAACATACATCGGCTGGTTTTCTTTCCCTCTGAACGGTACCGGAGCAAGGTACGGATCATCAGTTTCGAGAAGTAAATATTCAATCGGTATTTTTGCTGCAACTTCTTTTGCTTTTACGGCATTTTTAAAAGTTACAACTCCGCCGAGTGCAATATAAATGTTTTCTTTTATACATTCTTTTGCAAATTCAAGGCTTCCTGAAAAACAATGTAGTATTGCCGTTGAATTTTTGTTGTATTTTTTTAATATTTCAAGTGTATCATAATGAGATTCCCGTGAATGTATATTAAGCGGGAGGTTCATTTGATTTGCAAATTCTATTTGTTTTATAAAAACTTCTTTTTGTAATTCTTTGTATGTTTTATCCCAGTAATAATCAAGTCCGATTTCACCAATGCCGACAATTTTTTTGTTTTTCTTTATTATCAATTCCATATCTGAAAGGGTTTTGTCCGTGAATGTTTTAACCTCTTCAGGAAAAACTCCGAGATATCCGTATGTATCCGGATATTTTGAAATAAATTTGTCAACTTCAAAAATATCTTCGCCTGTGCTTGACGGAACCATTGTTACAATATTGTTTGATGAAGCATTTGCCATTGCTTCATCAATATTTGTTTCTTTCAGCATATTAGCGTGCGAATGGGTATTTATAATATAAATATCTTTCATAACAAGAATTATATCACGGATAAAATCAGGGCAAAATAAGCATCCGTTTTTGCACCGGACAGCATCCTGTGTTCAAGTTTTTATAAGTTAAAATATAACTTCCTGTTTTTTATTGAGATTCAAATCAATATATTTGAATATATTGAGGCAGATTCCCGGCTGGAAATAGTATATCCCATCCGCCGGAGTTATTTTCAGCATCCCCTGATTGGTGTTTACATTTGAAATGTTTGCGATAAAGAGTTTATTTACCGCCGTAAACATAATAAATCCTGATTCTGACTGTATTTCATTAATATCAAATCTGTTTGCATTGATTGCGGCGATTGCGAGATAAAACAAAGATGCATTATCTGTATTAAATACTTTTGTACAGTGTTCAAAAGGAACATTCTGCGCTGTAATCAATGTGCTTAAACTCATTATTTCGCCTGCAGAATATGCCGGTATATTCATTCCGCAGAATAAAAATAAAACTATAAATAAATATTTTAAGATTCTTTCCATGATTCACCTGTATTAATATCTACCAACAACGGAACTTTTAGCGGCTGATTTAATTCCATTGCATTTAAGACAAGTCCTTTTACTAATTCCAACTCATCTTTTGCTGTTTCAACAACAAGTTCGTCGTGAACCTGTAAGATGAGTTTTGATTTACACATATTGGTTTTTAGACTTTTGGCAAAATCTACCATTGCAAGTTTAATTAAATCCGATGCCGAACCTTGCATAGGATGATTTATTGCTGCTCTTTTGGCAAATTCTCTAATCATAGCATTCGGACTGTTAATTTCGTTTTCCAGATATCTTTTTCTTCCGGAAATCGTTTCAACATAACCTTTTTCTTCCACAAGAGCAACCATTTTTTCCATATAGGTTTTTATTCCCGGATAAGTTTCAAAATATTTGTTAATAAAGTTTTCCGCCTCATCAGCACTTATATGAAGGGCTTTTGCAAGTCCGTATTTTGTCTGTCCGTAAACAATTCCGAAATTAACCGCTTTTGCTTTGTACCGCATATCTTTTGTTACATCGGATATAGGGACTTCAAATACTTTGGAAGCCGTAAGCGTATGAACATCAACACCTGAATTGAATGCGTCAATCAGATGTTCATCACCCGAAACATGGGCCAATAATCTTAATTCAATCTGGGAATAATCTGCAGACATTATCAGAAAATTGTTTTTATCAGACGGAACAAATGCTCGTCTGATTTTGTTGCCTTCTTCCGATCTGATAGGTATATTTTGCAGATTAGGATTAGATGATGATAATCTTCCCGTTGTTGTAACCGCCTGATTGAATGAAGTATGTATTCTGTTATCTTTAGGATCGATAAGTTCAGGGAGAACTTCAGTGTAAGTTGATTTCAATTTTGCATATTTACGGTGTTCAAGTATGTGTTTGGCAATAGCATATTCTTCTGCCAGTTGATTAAGAACTTCGGCACTGGTCGAATTTTTGGATTTGCCTCTTTTTTTTGCTGATTTCAGGCCGAGTTTATCAAAAAGTATTGATGCAACCTGTTTTGGTGATTTTATATTGAATTCTGTTCCGGCTTCTTTATATATTTCGGATTCCAAAATCTCTAATTTTGCATCAAAATCAGTTGTAAGAGTATTAAGATATGTTCTGTCAATGGCAACTCCGGTTCTTTCCATATCAGCAAGAACTTTTGCAAGCGGAATTTCTATATCTGACAAAATTGCATATTCTCTGGAATCAAGCCTTTCAACCCAGTGTTTTGTGAGTGTAAAAAGTGAAGCCGTAACATTTCCCGCATAATCTTTGACTGCATCAACAGAGCCGTCCCAGAATGTTGTATTTTTGTCCTCTGTTACAATTGACGGCAGGACATGGTTAATTTGTTCCATACATTGAATATCAAAAGATGAATTGGCATTTGAATCTTTTATATAGCATGCCAGCATTGTATCGAATACAACACCTTTGATATCAATACCGTAATATTTTAAAATGCAGTCTTCAATTTTTAAATCGTGTGTTATTTTCTTTATATTTTCATTTTCCAAAATAAATTTCAGACCGGCTAAAGTTTTATCAGCCTCCGGTTTTGGCGAAATATTTTTTCCGTCAAACGGTATATAGTAAGTTTTTGTATTAAAATCTTTATTCTTGTCAAAATAAGGTATTTCTCCTTCAATTGCGGCAGACGAATTAATACCGAAAATAAGCCCGTGGATTTTAAAATTAACAGCATTTTTAAATTCGGAAAGAAATTTTATAGAAAAAATCTGCTGTTTATTTAAAATGTTTATCAAATCATTTAGGTCTTCATCGGTGTTAACAAGAACCGAATCGTACAAATATTCAACTTTATTCACATTTTCCTGAACCGCCTGTGCAAATAAACCGAGTTGGCCGTTTTCATTTTGTACTGGCGGCAATACTTCATTTTTGACTGTTTCTGCAGATAATGCCGCTTCATTTTCTTTATTGAACAGTTTTAGTATAAATTCAATATTTTTTAAGAAACTGTAAAACTGCATTGAGCGCAAAAAATCTGTAACAGCGGAAATATCAGGCATTTCTATTCTTGTATTATCGAAGTTAAAATCAATATCTACATCCTGAACAATTGTCGCCAGAAATTTGCTTAATTTTGCAATTTCTACACCTTCTGAAATCTTTTCTTTGACAGATTTTCCGCTGATTTTGTCTATATTTGCAAGTACATTATCAACTGTTCCGAATTCTTCCAAAAGTTTTACGGCAGTTTTTTCGCCTATTCCTTTTACTCCCGGAATATTGTCGGAGGTATCCCCGCGCAGTGCTTTATAATCTATTACCTGATTAGGGTAAACACCGAGTTTTTCATGAACTTTATTCCAATCGTATTCGATAAGTTCGCCTTTTGACGGAATAATAACTTTAATACAGCCGTTTTCTCTTATCAATTGAAAAGAATCCTGATCTCCTGTCAGAATATATACTTTGTGTCCGAGTTCGCATGCTTTTTTTGAAATAGTACCGATTACATCATCGGCTTCAAACCCTTCTTTTGTATATATAGGAATATTAAATGCTTTTAGTCCGTTATAAATGAGTTCCATTTGTATTCGCATAGGATCAGGCATCGCTTCTCTGTTTGCTTTGTATTCAACAAATTTCTCTGTCCTGAATGTGTGGTGGGAAACATCAAAGGCTACTCCGATAGCATTCGGAGAAAGATTACTGTTTTTCAGTAAATCGAATAAGGCTTTGAAAAAACCGTAAACCGCCCAGGTCGGTGTTCCGTCTTTTGTTTTCATTCCGGTTCTTTCAAGTGCATAATATTGACGAAAAGCGAGAGCATGACCGTCTATCAATATTAATGTCTTTGATTCACCCATACTAAATAATCCCCTATGGTTTAATTATGACATAAAAAGTTAATTACGGCAATTTAAACCTCCAGCAGGAAGTTTATTCTTTTTCCTCTGCCGCTACCTGCTTTACATGTCTGTATATATAAAGCCCTGCAAGAATAATACATGCTGATATTATTACTATATCGAATTTCGACCAGATTGCTTTTAATTTATCAAGGTTTTCACCAAGTTTTACCCCTACATAAACAAGCAGATAACTCCAAATCAAAGAGCCGACAAAAGTCAAAGTAAAAAAGGTTCTTTTTCTGGCCTTTAAAATTCCCGCAGGAAAAGAAATAAAAGTTCTTATAACAGGCAGCATCCGGCATAAGAAAAATGCCCAGTCGCCGTATTTTTCAACAAGTTTATCCGCTTCATCCAGATCTTTTTTTGTAACAAGTACATATTTGCCGTATTTTTCAAAAAATTTTCTTCCGCCGAAATAACCGAGATAATACGATGGGACAGAACCCAGCACGCATCCTAAGGCTCCTGCAAAAGCAGCAGCGTGAAATCCCATCTCTCCTTTTGAAACAAGATATCCTGCAAAAGGCAGCACGGCTTCAGACGGAAGCGGAATGTTGCATGATTCAATTGCCATGAGAATCATAATTCCTACAGGCCCGGTTGTGCTGATAACACTTTCTATCCAGTTAACAAGTTCTCCTATAATATTTTCTAACATATCCTTTTTCCCTTCCCTCAAGTGATTATATCAGAAACAGTATTATTTTTATATGTTTATTTGTAAAGATTCAATAAAAAAGAGCCCCTGCAGATTTGCAGAGGCTCTGAATCTTTGATAATTCAAAATTATTTGCCGTTAACAGCAGTTTTGAATTTTTTACCGGCAGAAAATGCAGGAACTGTTTTTGCAGGGATTTTGATTTCCTTGCCTGTTTGAGGGTTTCTGCCTGTTCTAGCTGCTCTTTTACGTGGTTCAAAAGTACCAAAGCCTACTAAAGTAACTTTTTTACCTTTAGAAACTGTTTTTTGAATAGTATCAATCAATGAAGATAAAACTTCAGCAGCTTCTTTTTGTGTTACATTAGCTTTTTTGGAAATCTCTTGTACTAATTCTTCTTTGTTCATAATTAAACTCCTTCTTCTTGTGTACCCCTTCATTATATTAAAAATTTCAATATATGCAAGACTTTTAACGAATTTTTACATTTGTTTTCAATAAAAAACCCCTGTATAGTGGATATTCGGTTATATTTTCTTCAAAATACAATAGGAAACAGCAATAACAATTGATGCAATAAATGCGCTGAAAGCATTGTCCAGTGTATATTGCGGAACAACAAGCGATACTGCATAAAGTATCGCAAAGTTCAGCAAAAGATTAAAAATTCCGAAAGTAAAAATGTTAATCGGAAATGTTAACAGTTTTATAATCGGTTTAATGAATAAATTAATAATCGTCAATACAAGTGCAACCAGCATTGCACAGCCGAAATTCTCAACTTCAATACCCGGCAGATAGCATGTTGCCATGATTATGCCGGCAAATATCAGCCATTTTATTATAATCTTCTTCATACAATCAGTCCGCTAAATATGTAATTAACCTTTTATTGAGTATTTTTAATACGGATTTTGCCGTTTTCATCTCTAACAAACTGAAGGTTATTTGAGCCTGGTCTTGGCTGGCTTGTTTGATATTGATTTTTTACGGACGGAGTTAAGTCAACTTTACCTTCCTGATAGTCAAGGTATTTGTTTTTCTTATCTCTTCTTTGTTTGTATTGTTCAGGATCTTTTGTAAAATCCAGTGTTTCTTCTTTGTTGAATTGGTACTGCTGTATGCTTGAGAAATTTCTTGTTCCGTTATCTGTTCCCGTAGGAAGTCCCGGAGCCGCAATGGCAGAACCGGCCGTAAACAAACCAATAACCGTAATTGCAGATGCTGCGATTAATAATTTATTCATGATACACACTCCTTCTCTATACATTTTTATTTTAAACGTTTCTGTAAAAAAAATCAACGGTTCACAACTTTTTACTAATATTTTTTGAAGAATTATTACTATTTTAGACAATGAAAGATGTCAAATTCACGATTATTATATATTTGTAAATCCTCAACTCTTCTGATTGCTTTGTTGCCTCTCCATTGAGAGGCTTTTCTTTTCTTAACATACTGACTAAATACAAAAATTATTGTATAATAAAACATATTTATACATTGAGAAAGGTAAGATATGAGAGAATTAGTTGTTGAAAATCAGGAAATTTTAGTTATACCTAACGATTTTACAAAAGCATGCAAGGGCAGAGTTACATCTGTCAGTGCAGGTGATTTTACTATGGAATTGGACAGAGAGCCTGAAGGCATGCTATTGAATGTTTTTTGTGAATTTTATACGCAAACCAATCACGGCAAGTTGTATTTTGACTCATATCCAAAATCAATAAACGGAAAAACTCTTGTTATTGCAAGTCCTGCAAAACATAAATTCCTGCAGCGCAGACAATATACTCGTATAAAATATTACAATGACTTAACCTTATACAAAGATGATTCTTCATATCCGGTTACTATTCTGGATATATCTGCCGGCGGTATGAAATTAAAAACATCTGAAAATCTTGATATCAACGCGTCTTATTCTTTAACCTTACCGTTAACGGATACCGTTATGCTCTCCTGCAGATTTGAACCGATAAGAATTGAGCGTTCAAATGACGGATATACCGTTTCAGGCCAGTTTGTGTATAATTCACCGCGTGACCGTATGGTTTTAACCCAGTATTGTGCAAAAAGAAGTGTTGAAATACAAAATAAATAATAGGATTTATAAATTATGAGCCTTGTGGAATTACTTTCCGAAAAACCGTCAAAAATACTTTATACAACCCCGAGCCACGGGCAGAAGTTGTCTATTTATCCTCCGTTAAAGGAAATGTACAAAATAGATTTTTCTGAAACAGAATGCCAGAATCCGCAGGAGGCGCTTAGTCTGGCTGAAAAATATGCTTCAAGTATCTATCAGACATATTCTACAACATTTCTTACAAACGGTTCAACAAGCGGTATTATTGCAGCGGTTCTTTCCTGTACATCTGTCGGCGACAAGGTTTTGATTGCTTCAAATTCACATCCGTGCCACTTTAATGCGGTAAAACTTGCCGGTGCAAGAGCATTGACTTATACCACTGATATTGATCCGGATTGGGGTGTATCACTTGAGGTTAAACCCGAACAGATTGATTATTATCTGAGCCGTTATAATATAAGAACAGTTATTATTACCTCTCCGACTTATGAGGGATTAATCTCTGATATAGAAGAAATTAAATTAATTTGTGAAAAGCATGAAGCATTTTTGATTGTGGATGAGGCACACGGTGCATTATATCCGTTTTGTGATTTGCTGCCGGTTTCAGCCGTTAATATTGCTGATTTTACGGTTCAATCGCTTCATAAAACAGCAGGAGGTTTAAATCCGACAGCCCTATTGCATTGTAATTGCGAAATCGATGTAAAACACGCTCTTGATATGATTACTACAACATCGCCGTCTTATCCTCTGCTGGCCTCTATTGAAGCAAATGTAAATTATCTTAATTCAAGAGAAGGAAGAAAAGAAATCCGCACTCTTGTGGAGAAACTGGATAAATTAAGAGATAAATGCCACGGCTGCGAATTTTTCGGTGATGATCCGACAAAAGTATTGATAAGAGTTCCCGGGGTTACAGGGTATGAACTTTCCGAAATGCTCTACAGCGATTTCGGTATAGAAGATGAAAGAACAAACGAAAAATCCACAATGTTATTATGCGGTCTTGGCACTGATTCTAAAAAAATAGACAAACTATTTCATGTGTTGTCAAAGTTATGATAACAAACTTGATATGAACTTTTCGGGCGGCAGATGTGCGAGTTAAAATGAAAAATCAAATAAATCTTTTAATTCCACATTGAGTGCATTTGCAAGGTTTTTCATTGTTTTTATTGTAACATTAGCCTCACCGCGTTCTATTTGACCAATATAATTAAAATTCATATCAACAATTTCGGCTAATTGGATTTGAGATAATTTTTTAGATTTTCGTATGTAGGCAAGTTTAGCCCCAAATCTTTTTTCTAAATCAATATTCTTTTCCATA
>CALUYV010000065.1 GCA_944325095.1 Candidatus Gastranaerophilales bacterium
TTTGATAAAAACTTATGTTTCTATTAAAATCAGTTTATGTTTAATAAGATTATTGCAAAAGCCAAAGAGTATTATGCACAGGTAAAAATACTCGACAAATACATTCTAAGACAGGTAATTGAGATGTTTATAACGGGTGTATTTGTCTTTACTACAATTATTTTTGCATCCGATACATTTCTTACTCTTGTTAAACAAATTACAAAGTTCGGAATTCCGTTCAAAGTAGCTTTTCTTATGATTTTATTGAACCTGCCGTCTGTTATCGTAATGACAATACCGATGGGTGTTCTGCTTTCAACAGTTATGACATTGAATAAACTCAGCCTGTCATCAGAAATAACCGTTATGCGCGCCTGCGGGATAAGTTTGAACAGAATAGCAAAATCTATTTTTATTTTTGCAGTAATCATGGCATTGTCCAGTTTCTTTATAAATGAAAAAATTGTGCCTATTATGACACAACAATCTACAAAACTTGCACTCTGGGCAATGGGACAAAAACATGTTCCGGAAGGTAAAGAAAATTTCGTATTTAAAGAACTCGGAGAAGGCGGGGTTTTAAAAAGATTATTCTATTCAGGTTCTTGCAAAAACGGAATTTTATACAATGTAACGATTCTTGATAATTCTAAAAAAGATACCATTCAGGTTTCACAGGCAAAAGAAGGCGAAACAACACCTAACGGATGGGTTTTGAAAAAAGCGGCAGCATACACTATCGCAAAAGACGGTCAAATCTTGAATACTTCACTCGTTGAAGATTCAATCATTACCTTCAATATGGATATGTCAAAAATGACAAATAAAAACTTTGCGAAAGAAAAGAATTTCAAACAACTGCTGAACTACATAAAAAAATCAGATCTTCCGGAAAAAGAAAAAATCCAGTATAAAGTAGAGTTGTACGACAAAATCGCACTTCCTGTAACAACTATTGTATTTGTTCTTCTCGGTGTGCCGCTGGCAATTACACCGCCGAGAGTCCGTTATAACAGAGGCTTTTTGTTCAGTATTTTAATAATTTTCTTCTATTATCTTATAAGAGCATTATCCTTATCTATGGGAGAGCAGGGAACAATTAATCCGTTTATAGCAGCCTGGATGCCGAACATTGTTCTTGCCGTATGCGGTGCTTTCATGTACTATAGAAAAGTTTATACAATCACATAAAATTTTGTAAAATACTACTTTTAAATGTAAAAAATTTGCTCTTCTTGTTTTAGAATATGGATATGGATAATAATGGGAATAACAGCAAAATAAATGATAATATTTTCAGCAGCCATTATAAATTCTCTGCTGTTAATCCTTTTAACGGAAGTTTGACTCCGCCGGAAACAACCTCGGCAAACCCGTTTGAACAAAAACCGCAGGAGCCGGCTGCATCTAATCCGATAAAAAGATTAAACGGATATGATTCTGCAATATTAAACAATACAAGATTTGACGAACCGGACGGAGAAGATTTAAGTTTAGAATATAGAATAAAAGACAAAGAATCCACCCTGCGGGATTTGAATGCCAAAATTAAAACTGCAGATAATTACGGAACGCTCAATGAAGCCTTAAGCCTTAAAGCAAAAAGACAAAGGATTATGCAGGAACTTGACACTCTGCGCAAACAGCAATTGTACGGCGGAAGAGTTCTCGGAGAAAGAAAACAATTCTCCCATAATGATTTCAAAGAAAGAATGCCTGTTATCTACAAAATTCAAGAATTTATCTCCCGCCAGATTATGGCAAGACTTTCTAAAAAAGTTAAATCCGTTGTAACCCTGTCAGATTCTCTCGACAAATTATCCGAAATAAGCAAAAGTGTTGATGAACTTATTGACATGAATGTTCCGTACGGTGAAAAAACAGGGAATTACGAAAAACTGACCGAATATCTAAATCAGGCAAACCAGATACACTCAAAAATTACAAAATCACTCGGCAAATAAAAATCTGCCGCACCTGAAATATTACACAATATCCATATTGCAAAAATCGCTGTACGGACAATATTTACATGCCTGCTTATCATACGAAGGCTCAAATTGATAAGATTTTATCTCTGCAACAGCCTTTTGAAATTTCTGTCTTATTGCCTCGCAATCTTCCTCTACAAGATTCAATGTGAAATTATCCTCAGGCTCTTCGGGATATATAAATATTGTTTCTTTAACCTTTTTGCCGGTATATTTTTCATAATAGTATTTATACAATCCGATTTGATTGTAATAATCTTCATGTTCTCCGCCCGGACAGATAATTTTTTCATTTTTTGCGCCGCCGGTTTTATAATCATAAATAGTATATGTACCGTCAGGATTTTTATCAATTCTGTCTATAATCCCTTTAAATTTCACTCCGTCAATATTGAGTTCAATGACCTCTTCCGCAGAATAAAGCATAGATACAGGTGCTGCACATAAATGAACATAAAATTTATCAAGTGCTTTATCACCGCGAATGACATAGATTTCCCTCTGCTGCAAACTTGACATAGGCATATCCTGCAAGGTGTCTTTAAATTTTTGTATAAAATTTTCTTTAGAAGGATATTTCCCGTTTTCAAGCGCAGAATTAATCGCATATTCACATGCCTTATGAACCGCACGCCCGTAATTCATACTGTCAGGATTACCGTCTTTTGCCTGCAGTCCGAGAATGTAATCATAAAAATACAAACGGGGACACTTTAAATAAGTATTGATTGAACTCGGAGAAAAACTTTTTCCTTCAAGTCTGGTATCAACCATTGAACAAAAATCTCTTTGATAATCGTAATCTCTTTTATATAAAGATTTTGTCCTCTCCTGCCAGAACGAATTTATATCATATTCAAATGGTTTTTCTTCCCGTTCAAACTCAATATCAGCATCTGCAACCAGACAGGAGGGAGTTTTAACAGTTTTACCGTCTTTATCTGGATAAGATAACCGCAGGGTATGCTTTGCCCTTGTCATTCCGACATAAAGGAGTTTTATCTGTTCTGATAATTTTTGCGATTTCAATTCATCTTCGGTTTTATATTCAGAAATATCCAGAGGGATAACAGATTTCATTGACTTCCGGCTGCTTTCCCATTTGTCGCGGGTAATTGACGGCATATAAACATACTCAAATTCTCTTCCTTTTGCCGAATGGTATGTTGACAATTGAACAGCATTCATAACAACAGGGGCTTTATCAGTCGTTATTGAAATTTCATCTTTCAGACACATTTCCAGATATTCGACAAAATCCTCCAGACTTATTTTTTTGTATGTGTTTGAAAAATCTTCCGCTTCATCAACAAGTTTTTTCAACCCCGAAATATTTTCTATTCTGTTAATTTCTGAATTTAGATAATAGTCAAAAATTCCGGTTTTAGCACCAATTTCAAGAATAATATCTTTTAAAGTTTCATTCGTCTTGTATTCAAGCAGATATTGGAAAGTCCTGATAAATTGTTCTATTTTTTCAGGTGCGGTAAAGTTTTCCCGCTCAACAGATTTCAGCAGATCAACAATTGAACTATACTGAGATTTTTTATTATAAAGCAATTCAAAATCTTTTGCATGAACCCCGAAAGGCTTAGACAGAGCCAATTTAAAAAACTTGTCGCAGTGCAGTTCAGGATTTGTCAGCATCTGCATATAATAAAACATCACAGTAAACGAATGAATAAGAAAAATGTTTTTGCCGTCTTTTAACTCGGCAGGGATATTGCGTTCTTTGAGCAGTTCAAAAAATGTCATCAATTCATTGTTGCTCAATGTTAAAATCGCAATTTCCGAAAGTTTTTTGTTCCCGTTTTCGTCAACCGGACAATCCTGCGAATTTACAAGTCCGGTAATTTCATCCGCAATTTCCTGATATTCCTGCAAAATATCCGCATATTTATAAAACCTTACAGGCTTCTTTTTGCAATCCAGATTTTTATTTTTAGCGGTCAATTCTTTTGTAATTTGATATCGTTCAAATTTAGGATTAACCTCAAGCCGTTTTGTATCCTGCAATACAACTTTCCGTGCAGCATTAAGAATTTCCTGTGTTGAACGCATATTTTCATTCAGACAAATAACCTTTGTATCCGGGAAATTTTCCAAAAATTTTTCAACGGTATCCAGTTTTGCACCCTGAAAAGCATATATTATCTGATCATCATCCCCGACAACAAAAACATTCTCGCTCTCAATTGATTTTGTGAGATAAAAAACAATATCATTCTGGCTTTTGTTTGTATCCTGATACTCATCAACAAGAATATATTTGTATTTGTTGGCGGCTTTATGTAAAAAAGCAGGCTCATCTTCAAATTTATCAAGAACATAATTTATCATGTCATTAAAATCAACATAATGCTGTTCTTCCATTTTTGATTTATAAAGTTCATAAAACTTCCACAATTCCTGCGCTTTTGCAATTTTCTTTGTCAAACTGTCAATTCCGTCAGGAATCCGTTTAGGAATTTTTGCACCATTCTCATTTTTTTCTTTCAATTCTTCCTGAAGTTTCAAAAGCTGCGGCTTCCAATCAGGATTTTGTTCAATATTATTAAAAAAGGCTTCTTTTGTTAGACGATTGGTTTTTATTGCATTAATACCGTTAGAGATTTCATTAATAAAATAATAAGGGTCATTGCGTTTTGTGCGGTAGGCTTCAGGATTGAGTTCATCAATACATTCTTTTAAAAGGTTTACAGAAACCGCAGAAGAAATCACCCTGTAATTTTCAGGCAGTTCAAACTCCTCAGGGTGTTCGGTTATTATATCGTTGCAAAATGAGTGATATGTAAAAACATTAACCCCGATATCCGATTTATTTAATTCTTTGGCAAGCCTTGTGCGCATTTCATTTGCGGCTGCATCGGAAAAAGTCAGACAAAGAATTGTCTCGGGCTTAACTCCTTTTTCTATCATATTTTTAACGCGCTGGATAAGAGTGAAAGTTTTTCCCGTCCCCGGCCCTGCCAGAACAAGATATTTGCCTTCCGTATTATCAATACATTCCTGCTGTTTTTTATTAGGACTAATCATTATTTGCCCAATTTTATCAAAAAATCACCGGCGGTGTCAATTTACTAATTATTCTGTAAAATCTTTTTAACTAAAAAAACATTACGAAATGTAACAAAATTTAATTAATTTTTGCCAAATTGCTAAAGATTCTTAAAATACATGCCGTATCTTATCATGTGAGTGAACAAAAAGGAGCGGCTAAATGTCAATCAAGTTTAATGATTTCAATAACAATTATAACAACTATGCTCTAAGAATTTTACAGGGTAAGGTAAAAGAAAATGAAAAACCGGTTGAAGAAGTAAAAGAAAATCCTTCTGCTAACACCTTCAAAGGTTTGGAAGATGAAACAGATTTATTAACTCAAAACGCACAATATGTATATGTTTCAAAACTCGGCAACTTCTCTTTGGAAAGCAAAGAAATTGCGGATGAAGCAAATGCTATCCTTGCAAGTTTGGGTTATGACTATAAAGTAACTGCAGCTCAAGCCGCAAGCGTTGCAAACGGAGTTCAAAAAATTGTACTTCCGGGGCTGAAAGCAGTTGAAGATGAAGCAGTTGCAGCACGGATTCAGGATCCGAACGGGCCTTTTGCAGATTTATTCGCTTAAACTTTAATTTTATATAATATTTTTAAAACCTGATTTAATAATCAGGTTTTTATTTTGGGTGAATATTTATAATATAAAAATATGAAATTCTCCTTGTACGGTTTAACTCATTTTCTATTGGTGTTACAATATCGGTATGGCTACTACATGGGATGAATTGATACAACAGATAAAAGAGCGGCTGGATATAGTAGATGTTATATCTAAAGAAGTTGTATTAAAAAAACGGGGCAGTTCGTACTGGGGCTTATGTCCTTTTCACAAAGACAAAAACCCGTCCTTCTGTGTTACGCCCGCAATGGGGATATACAAATGTTTCAGCTGCGGAGAATCAGGTGATGCATTAAAATTTATTATGAAAACCCGTAATATCGAGTTTAAAGACCTGATTTACGAACTTGCAGACCAGTTTGATTTAGAAGTTCCTCACTCCTACAGAAAAAATAACGGTACTTCAATAAAAGAACTAAAAGAACAAATGCTCGGAGCAACTCTTGTTGCCGCAGAAATTTATCACGACTTGCTTTTGCGAAACAAAGATGCAGGCACTGATTTTGCTCTGAAATACCTGACAAACAGAGGAATTTCAACCGATATAATAAAAAAATTCCATCTGGGTATGGCACCTAAAAAATTCACTTTTTTATACGACGAATTAAAAAAAGACTTTTCAAACGAGGTTTTAGAAAAAGCAGGATTAATCATAAAAAAAGAAAACGGTTACATCGACAGATTTCTTGACCGGTTGATAATCCCTATTCAGAATGAAAACGGGGATTTTGTAGCTTTCGGAGCAAGAACATTTGAAAAAGACAGACAACCGAAATATCTTAATTCATCAGATTCTCTTATTTATAACAAAAGTAAACTTTTATACGGGCTATATACTGCAAAAGAAGCCATAAAACAAAACGATTCCGTTGTTTTGATGGAAGGGTATTTTGATGTTATTTCATCACAGGCGCATGGTATAGAAAATTGCGTTGCATCCTGCGGAACATCGCTAACCTCAGATCATGTTAAACTTCTTTCCAGATATACAAAATCCAGAAGAATTTACCTGTCATTTGACACGGATGCCGCCGGTCAAAAAGCAACAGCGCGCGGGGCTGAAATCATTAGAGATGTTTTTGCCGGACTTGGAAATATAAAACAGTTTGACGAAAGTTTTGTTTCTTCAAACGAAGATAAATATGCCTGTGAAATCAGAGTTATAGCACCGCCGGAAGGAAAAGATCCTGATGAATTTATACGTTCTGTCGGAGCGGATGCCTACAGGTTATATATGGAAAAAGCTCCGCTGTTTATAGATTTTAGGTTAAACAGTATTTTAAAAGAAAAAGATAAATATAATACACCTCAGGAAAAAGCACAATTTATCAAACAAATTATACCTGTTCTTGCGGAAATCAAAAATCGTATTATCCGCTCTGAATACATTGATTCCATCGCTCAGACACTTTCCATAGATGCCCGTGCAATTGAATCTGAAATGACTATTTTTGAACGTGCAAATTACACCGCACCGCAAAGAATTGTTAAGAATGTAACAAAAAGTAAATCTGTGTTAACAAAAGCGCAAAAAATTTTGTTGAGCGTTTTTTTTGTACCTGACAGTCCTAAAACATTTACTCAAATTTACGAACTAATCGGTGATATTCAATTTGAAGATGAAATATTAACAAATGTAAAATCTACAATTGACAAATTAATACGAACCGTAAATAATGTGAAGGAATTAATTGAACATTTATATACCGAATATGTTGAAAACAGTGAAGCGCAAGCACTAATCTCTGAATTGATTACAACAGCGGAAGTATATAAAGGTTTGTCAGAAGAAGATTTTGAAAGTGTGATTAATGAAACTATTAATAAAATAAATCGTTGTGAACACCTCAAAGAATCAGAACAAATAAGAAAAATGTACATAGGGGTAAATGATGATGACCCCGAAGCCCTGAAAATTCAAATGCGCCTCAGGGACAAAATAAAAAAACTAAGACAAAAATCGGAGAAAATATAGATGACTAAAAAAAGACAATCAAGTTCCTCAATTGTAAGTGTAATGGAAGATGATGCCCTGGATTTACAAGACATTAATGAGGATTCAGTTATTGATACTGACAGTGATGATATAAATTATATGAATGTTGATATTTCAACAGACAATATTGAAGACATCGTTTCTTCCAAAATTGACGGCAAAGTAAGCAGTGATGACATATATATGCTTCACAGTTCGGATGATGCCGATATGAATGATTTGGAAATTCCGAAAAATGTGGCGATTGATGATCCTGTAAGACTTTATTTAAGAGAAATCGGAAGAATTAAACTTTTATCCGCCAATGAAGAAATTGAACTTGCCAGAAAAATTCTGGAAGGCGGCACCCCTGGCGCAATTGCAAAAAGAAAATTAGTTCAGGCAAACCTTCGTCTGGTTGTAAGTATTGCTAAAAAATATGTAGGCCGCGGTATGTTATTCTTAGACCTCATTCAAGAAGGCAACCTTGGACTTATTCGTGCAGCAGAAAAATTTGACCACGAAAGAGGTTTCAAATTCTCAACTTACGCAACATGGTGGATAAGACAGGCAATTACCCGTGCAATTGCAGATCAGGCAAGAACAATCAGAATTCCTGTTCACATGGTTGAAACAATTAACAAATTGAAAAAAGTTACAAGAAAACTTGCACAAGACCTTTCAAGAAAACCAACCGAAGATGAACTAGCTGCCGAAATGAATGTTTCTATTTCTAAACTTCGTGAAATAATTAAAATCGCACAAGAACCGCTCTCACTTGAAACTCCAATAGGTAAAGAAGAAGATTCCCGTCTTGGTGATTTTATTGAAGATAAAGAAGCCGATGCACCTGTAAAAATGGTTGCTTCAGAACTTTTGAAAGAAGATCTGGCAGAAGTTTTATGCACTTTATCTCCAAGAGAAAGAGATGTATTAAGACTTCGTTTCGGTATGGACGACGGTCGCCAGAGAACACTTGAAGAAGTCGGACAATTATTCGGTGTAACCAGAGAACGTATCAGACAAATTGAAGCAAAAGCACTGAGAAAACTGCGTCACCCGAACCGCAAAAAACGTTTAGAAGAATA
>CALUYV010000066.1 GCA_944325095.1 Candidatus Gastranaerophilales bacterium
TATATTCTCTTTATCGGTATTTTCTTTCGCTTTCTTTAATTTTTTATTATCTTTTGTTAATTTTTTGTTACATTTGTTTATAAAAATCAAAAATTAAATATTCCTTAAATTTCCCTGATTTTTATTATTTTTGAGTTAGAATATAAGTAGGTTAGAAAGGATGCAGATATGTGGGATTATTCAGAGAAAGTAATGGATCATTATAGAAATCCGAGAAATGTCGGAGAAATAAAAGATGCTGATGCAGTAGGCATTGCAGGTTCTCTCACCTGCGGCGACCAATTAAAAATATATTTAAAAATTAAAGATAATATAGTTACAGATGCAAAATTCCAGACTTTCGGCTGCGGCTCTGCTGTTGCAAGTTCCAGTATTTTAACCGAAATGATTATCGGCAAAACTCTGGATGAAGTGAAAAAAATTACCAATAAAGATATTGCTGATGAACTCGGCGGTCTGCCGCCTGAAAAAATGCACTGCTCCGTTATGGGTTACGAAGCCCTTGAAGATGCCCTGAAAAAATATAAAGAAGAAGGCTATATTGATCTGGATGAGTTAAACAACGACAATTCATCAGATATACAAAAAGAAAAAATAATCTGCACCTGTTTCCAGATTTCTGAAAATATGATTTGGGATGCAATAAAACAAAACAACCTTAAAACTGTTGAAGAAATTACAAATTACACAAAAGCGGGCGGAGCATGCGGAAAATGTAAAGAGGTTATTCAGGACATAATCAACACATACTATAATAAAGAAAAAAGCCAGAACAATATTCTGACTCCGACCCAGTGGATATTAAAAGTTAACAATATCATTGAAACCCAGATTTCTCCGGAACTTCAAAAAGACGGCGGAGATATAGAACTTGTTGATGTTAAAGATAAAGCAATATATGTCAAACTGAAAGGGAGATGTTCGGGCTGCAAAAATTCCACAATGACATTGAAAAATTTTGCAGAAAAAATACTGAAAGATACTCTTGGCTCAGACATTACACTTGTAGAGGTAAAATAAAATGACAAAGTTAATATACTTAGATAACAATGCAACAACAAAAATTGATGATAAAGTGCTTGAGGCTATGATGCCATATTTGAAAGAAGAATATGCAAATCCTTCAAGTATGTACGATTTCAGCAAAAAATCATCCAATGCAATTAAAGAAGCACGTGTAAAAGTCAGAGATTTGCTTAATGCTAAAGATGAAAAAGAAATAATTTTCACCTCATGCGGTTCTGAAAGCGCAAACACCGCAATAAAAGGAGCACTGGCATATAACAAAAATCAAAAACACATAATAACAACAAAAGTTGAACATCCATGTGTTTTAAACCTTTATAAACAATTGGAAAAACAGGGTTACAGAGTTGATTATATCGGTGTAAATTCAAACGGAGTTCTTGATTTGGAAGAATTAAACGAAGCCGTTGACGAAGATACCGCACTTGTATCAATAATGTGGGCAAACAACGAAACAGGTGTTATTAACCCTATTGAAAAAATTTCCGAAATAGTGAAATCCAAGAATAAAAATACAAAATTATTCGTTGATGCAGTTCAGGCAGCAGGCAAAATACCTATAGATGTTCAAGCCTGCGGAGTGGATATGCTCGGCATTTCAGGGCATAAATTCCACGCTCCGAAAGGTATAGGTGCTTTATATGTAAATTCTCAGACAATGATTACACCTTTAATCGTAGGCGGTCATCAGGAAAGAGGCAAACGAGCAGGCACCGAAAACACCCCATACATTGCAGGGCTTGGAAAAGCGGCAGAATTAGCCTCTGAAGGATTAAAATACGAAGAAACCGAAGTAAAACGGCTCAGAGATAAGTTAGAAACCGGTATATTAAGCAGAATTTATAATGCAAGATTAAATACCGGAATTGCCGAAAGAGTACCAAATACAAGCAACATAGGTTTTGAATATATTGAAGGCGAACTCATTTTGCTCCACCTATCTGACATTGGGATATGTGCATCTTCCGGTTCAGCCTGCACATCAGGTTCACTTGAGCCAAGCCATGTTCTAAGAGCAATGAATGTACCGTTTACTGCAATTCACGGAAGTATCCGCTGGAGTTTGAGCAGATTTACAACAGAAGACGAAATTGACTATGTTATAGAAAAACTTCCGGGAATAATAGAAAAAGTAACATCTATTTCGCCTTACCAGAAAGAACTCAAAGCATTGAAAGAATTAAAAACGGTTAATTACGCCGTTTAGATAATAAATTTCAAATAAAAAAAAGAATCGCCCGGACTTGCTTTCCGAACGATTCTTTTTATTTAGATAACATTTATCTTGCTGTATTATTTGATCTCAAGTATTCTTTTTCTTTTTCGCCTGTAACGAACATTTTGCCATCAGGCTCTACATATATTGTGAAAATATCCGGACGCTGGCAGGTTGTAGCATTATAGACACAATTTGGCCCGGTTTCATTATTGATATCAACATATATAGTTTCTGAAGTGTCGCCTGTTGTTTTGTCAAATTTTGAATACGGCAGATACCAGGCAATACCGTCTGTTGTAATCAAAGAAGGGTCTTTGAATGTTCCGCTTGAACCTGTCAAGTTAGGCTCTGAGTGAGAATCATCACAATTAACCTCATCTGTTTCCGTATTTACTTTTCTTGCAAATAACTTACAGAACTTTGATTTTTGGTCAGATTCGGTATCACCGCCGTAGGTATAGCCAAGATAACTTGCCATACCGGTATTTGCGAAACCGACAGTTTCACCTGTTGTCGGATAGAAATCTTCATCGTTTACAAGTTCGTAAACCATACGTTCTGCTACATAGTAAGCCTTTTTAAATAAAACCTTGTTTTTATCAGGACGAATATATGCAATCGCAGGCAAAAGCAACGCTGCTAAAAAAGCACATACCGTCAGTGTAACCATTAACTCCGCAAGTGTAAACGCATTCTTGCTTTTCAACATCTTAATCCTCGCTAAATTTGTATATAATAACCATATACATTTTAACACATTCCGGCAGAAAATGCAATATACAAGGGGGCAATATTGACTTTTGGGAGGATAAACGTTATAATGGTAATATGGGCAATAATGAGGATAATGGGTTAATGAGATTAAAAAAAGCATTTACACTTGCCGAATTAATGATAGTATTTATTGTTATCGGCATTATAATATCATTGGGAGTCAGCACGGTAAGACCGTGGGAAAAAGCATATAAATATGCTTATTTGCGTGTATATAATGCTTTATCCTTAGCAATATACAACCACATGGTAAATACAAGCGATGATGACGCATTCCCGACAGATGCCAACAAGTTATGTGAAGCATTGCTGGAATACATAAATACATCAGAGCATATAGATGACCCTGAAGCATTCTGTAAAAGCGGATCACACTTTGGCGACACCCCGCCTACAGCAGCAGACTTTACAGAAGATGCGCTGAAAAACAAAGTTACCATTACTGCATCTAACGGTGTAAGATTATGGATCGGTGCAAAAAATTCCGGTATAGAACATTCACTGGAAGCAACACAGGTCATTGACGGAACAACCGAAACAGATAAAGTTAGATTTTTCTATGTTTATGCCGATTTAAACGGGGACAGAAAACCTAATTCACCTGTCTGGTCACAAAATCAGATGGCTGATATTGTAGCATTTGCAATAACAGATAAATATATTGTAATACCTTTAGGATATCCGGAAGTTGATTCAAGATATCTTGAAGCACATGTTGTATATCCGACATTTGATACCGAAAGCGGTGATGAAGATGTAACCTCCTATACCGGAGATGAAGATATTACATCAGATGCTATGACATATTACGAAGCAAAAGTACAGGCTTTTGACCTTAATGATGACGGAGAAATTGATACATCTATTGGAAATGTTATGACATACGATTTTAACGATGATTTAGACAGTGACAGTCCGTTCAAAGTAAAACACACTGACGGAAACTATAAATCAGATGTTAAACAAAATTATAATTCACACTATGAAACACCTCCTGAATTTGATGATAATCAATGTAACTCAACCGGATATACAGAACCTGTTTGTAATGTGAAGATAAACGATTACCACTAAAAATTAAAAGAAAAAAACACCTCTAAAATAGAGGTGTTTTTTTGTCCTGTCATATTTGAGAATTTCTAATTCTCTTCAGAATCTTTTTTAAAGATTGATTTAAGTTTATCTTTAAATGTTTTCTTTTTCGGTGTTTGGACTTCAACGGTTTTCTTTCCGGATTTTTGCGCCTCTGCCTGCTCAAGCCGTTTTTGAATTAACTCTTCAACAGACAAGTTTTCTTCACCCGCCTCCGGAACAGGTATAGTGTCAACAAAATCCTGTGCCGCTTCAATATCAGATTGGAGCGCAAGCCATTTAAACGATTTTATCATTTTTAAAGGTTTCCTTGTATCTCCGCGCAATACAATCTGGAATTTTGTAGCATAATCATCTGATTTATTTTCAGCAAGCGAAGGTAAAGCATTCATTTCTTCTTCTGAAACTGCTTCACAGAAAATAGAGAAAGTCTTTGCTGCTACAACATTCAACCCAGGAGTATTTTTAATAAGATTTACCGGATTAACATTTGCTAAAGGCCCGAGGCTGTCTGAGAATGCTGAAGCCAGTTTCCCGCGCAATTTCAAATCCGCACTGTTATCAATCAAGCCTACATCTCCTGCAATATACATTGACATAACATTCCCTTGAGATTTTATAGGTGAAACATTTGCTATTCCGTCATTAAAAGTCAAATGACCATACAAATTGTTAAATCTGGAGGTATCAATTGTGACAATATTTGTAATAACAGAACCTATAGCAGATGAGAAAAATGCATTATTTCTTATATTTTCAGCCATAAGGAAATTTTCGAACTTCCCGAACGGGCCAAGCTGACCTTCTTTTACATTAAAATCAATATAACCCTTTAAGGATTTCATCTGCTCTTCATAAGCAAGTCCTCTCATTGAAATGTCCGCTATAAAATTCATCTCTCCGGACAGAGTATCTTTCATATTCATTGCATCAACGAGCATTTTATTTATATCAAAGTTTTTACCGGTTGCTTTCAGATTTAATTCATTTGTTACAAGATTCATCGAGGCATTACCGGAAACTTTCCCGCCCATAGGTGAAGTTTTCAGATTATTTAGATACAAAACATTATTATATAAAGAAAGTCTGCCTGTAGTATTATTCACGAGAATATTACCGGATTTTATTTGACGCAGATTGATATTCCCTCCAAGAAGTCTTACCGGAATATCTGACGGGCCTGATGAAACAATACCGGCACGGGACTGGCAGGATGCCAGTGTTTTTGTTAAGGCATCAGATACAGATATAATTTTATCCGCATCAATTAATCTTGATGATATTTTTAAATCCGCAATTTTACTTTCGGAAATAAGTTTCCAGTTAGTTTTTACCTTGACAACGAAATCTGAACCGTTTGCGCTGACATCATTCACACTCAATCTTATATCTCTGTTGGCAAGATCAAGTGCAATATCTCTGATTCTTGTATATAATTCCGGAATCTCAAGCATTCTTACATTGAATTTTCCATTAATTTTAGGATTCATCAAATTCCCAAACATATATGCATTCCCGCCGAAAACAAATTTCGATTGCGGAAATATACAAATCGAACCGTTTAATTCTTTTGGAATATTTAATTTGAACAAACTGATAAACGGATCCGTATTTAAGTTTGTAAATATTGCACGTAGACCTGCAATCTCTTTTATACCTATAAGATTCAAATGCAAATTATCACGGAATGAGGCATCCGGCTTTCTCAAATATAAACCGGATCTGTATATTTTCGCCGTATTTCCGGATTTTTCTGCAAGCAGCTGGAATAACATACTCTGCCCTTCCAATTCTTTGAAGTTAACAGGAGTTATATATGCATCCTTGTTAGACTGCATTTGAACTCTCAACTTCATTTTCTGACCTTTTGAATCAAATGCGAGTTTAACAGGTATTGCCCCTTTTGCACAAAGATAAGGAGCAACGGCATCACCAAGCAAAGTCTTGATATCACCGGTATCTAAATTACCGCTTGCAAAGATTTTGGTATCCGGCCCGGATAAATAATTTTTCACAATGCCGTCAAATGAAATCTTGGATTTGCGATTAACATGAATATCTGATTTTTGGATTTGGATATCACTGTTATCAAGATTTGCAATTAACAATGGATTAAAGACTTCTGACTTTGTAGCCGGAATATCAAAACGAAAACCTTCATTTTGGAATTTGCCGAGAATTACGCCTGATGAATTTGCAATATTAAATCTTGAACTGTCATTTTTTAAAGTAAAATTACCTTTAGCATCAGAAACAACTAAATCCTCCAGATTTGCCTTTAATATCGAGGAAGTATTTTTAATTGTTCCTCTAAGTTTTGCGTTTATACTCAAAAAACCTGAAGTTAATTTATATGCTCTTTTTATATCACGTGGCGCAAATGCCAAATAAAGACCTTTTAAAGGGATTCTTTCTGCTGCAATATTTACGGTACTGTTAGATTTTGAATCTATTGTACCGGAAATATCCAGAGCATTGTTATCAACAAGCATATGTGTTTTTTCAACTGTCAAATTGTTGTCATCAAAAATAATATTCGCAACAACATCTCTTAACAGCAAACCGATATTCTTATCATAAATATTACCGTCCCTGATTATGAATTTACCATCGGACTCTATATTGTCAAAATCAGTTTTAAAACGGAAATTAGAGTACAAATAACCGCTTGCAGTCATATTTCCTATATCATTTTTAATATGGACGGTATCAAGATATGCTCTTGCAATTTTCAACAAATTATCAAAATGAATTTGTGTTGATTTAAAAGAACAGTCAATATAAGGCTTACTCCCGTAATTTATTTTTCCGAGAAAATTCATAAACTCCTTATCGGTCACATAGAAATTAGTATCAATATCGGCATAATACCCGCTTGCCATCAAATTAAAATATGAATCAGGCAGCTGCAGCCCTGCAAGAGTAACCGAAGTATTATCAATATTTAAAAATCCTTTTGCCCAAATTTTATCGGTCTTTTTATCTTTTTTAATCCGGAGTTTAGAATTTATATCAGATTTCAAATTATAATTTCTAAACTCTGTAACAGGGTTTACAAAAGGAAGTTCAAACACAGCCTCATCATCATCAACCTGCTGTTCCGGTCTAAATTCCGGAATAAATGTCTTTATATCCAAATTAGCTGTAATATTTGTATTATCGTCGCTCAGAAGTCTGGAATTGGTTTTTAATTTTGCCGTTTCGCCATTATAATAGCCGACCTCAAACAAATCTCCGGTCAGAGCGAGTTTGTGAGATGTTTTTACATCATCAATAGTAATCTTATAATTATTTAACTTCAAAGACGGAATATACAATTTTATAGAAGAAATATCAAAAGGAAGCATATCCGCTTCATCGGAAAGTTGTTCCGGCGGATTTAAACGTCTTTGTTCTCTCTTTTTATTTATTAAATCCTCATAAATTTTTGCAACTTTATATTTTTCACTGTTGATAATTTCAATATTTGCTTTAGGTGAATCAACTTCAGCACAAGAAACCCTTACCGTCAGCCATAATAATTCCGGCAAAAATACTTTTGCCTTAAAAGCGTCCGCACTGAACAATTCAGTATTATCAGGAAATTTCACCTTAATATTCTTAGTCCTTATGCCGGCTTCAAGAAAAGGACTTGTAATCACTTCAACCCTGTCAAAATCCAGAGTTAAACCAGTATTATCTTTAACCGCTTTTTGTAAATCCGGTTTGTATTTATTCAAATCAACAGATTTTGGCAATATAAATAAAAAAGAAAGATATAGAATAAATAATATTGATAAAACACTATACCCCGCTATTTTTAGAACTCTCTTCATAATTTCTCCTGTTTTATTATATCTTTTATAAATTATAGACTAAAAAAAGAATAGTAGCATTTAGCGATTCTTACTAATTTACATTAATATATAAATAAAAAGAAAAAGGTTCTATGGTATGAAATAGAACCTTTTATTTAGTTCCCATAACGGATAATTCAATCTTTTTCATACATATTACCGTCATAAACGGATTTTAAAACTTTGAAAAAATTACCCGCCGTGATATGTCATATTCAACAGATAACCATGTCCTTTGTTATAATATTTTATAAACAAATTGGACATATATCTATTGTCTAAACGGCTAATATAGAACAATACACCATACTAAAGATTTTCCGTTTTATCCCCAATTCAAGGATTTATACCGCAGTTAATCCTCAACTATAAAACTCCTGTTAATAATTATTTACATAAAACAAAAACTAAAGGCAGATAGACTATGAAAAGAAACCAACTATAAAACCTTGCAAAATTTCCCGACAAGCATAAAGAAAACACCAGATAAAAAATAAAATAGTAATATAATGAAGTATTTTAAGCATAGAAAGAATTATAACATATATGGAAGAAAAAACAATTTATTCAATTATTTAACAAACAAAGCACTATAAGTGCAATTATTCTTATTTG
>CALUYV010000067.1 GCA_944325095.1 Candidatus Gastranaerophilales bacterium
AGAAGATATTACCAAAATATTTGACCAGATTGTTGCAGCCTTAGGTTATGAAGGTGGAACAACCGTAACCGGTGTTGGATTGAATGTTGATGAGGAATCTGCAAATGCTTTATCTTTTGCTTATAAAATGGCAACAAAAACTTTTTTAAATCTCCATAATATTGCAGATACCGGATCTAACGCCAATTCTACATCAATGGTTGATAACGCTGCATTTAAAAATGCGGAAGAATATAATAGAATCGGATTTAACGGAAAACACTATGCAGTAAGTTTAAGTAATATGTTATCTGCATTTTTAACATATTATGATAACGGTTTAATGGGTGCCGATTCAAATTATGTAGTTGGTGCGACCGTTGAAACTTCAAGTTATGTAACTGAAGATGCAAACTATGTTTATCTTGGCAACTTGAATGAAGAAACTTACGAAATGAAAGAAAAAGTCGCAGATTTCTACGATATTTTATACAACAACATCATAGAAAACGGCTGGAGAGAAGATGTAGCGATTGATGACAGCGAGTATCTTGAACAGTGTATCAAAAACGGTACATATTCAATGACATCTTTGAATATGCTTGACGGTTATTATTATCAGACAAGATATAATGAAACCGGATATTTTGTAGAGGTTTCGGATACTGATGCAATTGCAAGAGCGGAAGCAGAGTTTAACGCTAAAAAAGCCGAATTAACCTATAAAGAAGATAAGATTGATCTTAAGACAAAGCAATTAGATGCAGAGATTTCCTCTCTATCTACTGAATATGAAACTGTTAAGTCATTGATTTCAAGGAATGTTGAAAAGACATTTACAATGTTCCAGAATTAATAAATAACTACTCTTTTTCTTTTTGTGTATATGTTCTATTCAGCAATTCATCAGGCATGAATTGCTGTTTTAGATTTGGGGCTTCGTGCGTATAGATATAGCCTTTTCCGAATCCGTATTTTTCTGCATCTTTATAATGAGCATCGCGAAGGTGCATTGGCGGCGGATAGTCTTTGCCTGATGCAATATCGGATAGGGCTTCATCAATTGCACAGATGGTTTCGTTGGATTTTTTTGCTCTTGCTACATATATGACAGCCTGAGCAAGCGGTATTCGTCCTTCCGGAAGCCCGAGGATTTCGACTGCTCTATAAGCATCCAGAGCAATTCTTAGGGCATTAATATCTGCATTCCCGACATCTTCTGCAGCGCATGTAATAAGCCGTCTTGCGATAAATCTGGGGTCTTCTCCTGCTGTCAGCATTTTTGCAAGATAATATATTGCAGCATCAGGATCACTTCCTCTGAGACTTTTTTGGAATGCAGAGGCGCAGTCGTAGTGTTCCTGCCTTGAATATCGGGTGTTTCTCTGCTGGCAGATTTCTTCAATTGTTTTTACCGTTAAGTATCTTTTATTATCTTTTAAATCACTTGCAAAATAAACATTTTCCGTAATATTCAATGCGTATCTGGCATCTCCTCTTGCAAGGTTTATAATGAAATCCAGAACTCCGCTTTCGCATTCCATAGGAGAATATGTGTTTGCAAGGTATGAAAATCCTTTTTTGATTATCCGGCTCATACTTGTATCGTCAATTGCTTCAAGTCTTATTACCTGAAGTCTTGACAGAAGAGCGGGAACAACCTGAAATGACGGGTTTTCCGTAGTTGAGCCGATGAGGAAAAGCGTGCCGTTTTCAAGATGAGGCAAAAGAGCATCTTGCTGGGTTTTGGAATATCTGTGGATTTCATCAATGAATAGAATGGTTTTTTGTCCTGCTCTAAGATTTTCTTTTGCTTTATCTACGGCTTCTTTTATGTCTTTTACCCCTGATGTGACAGCCGAAATCTCAATAAAAGCCGCTTCTGTTTTTGTTGCAATGAGTCTTGCCAGTGTCGTTTTTCCGCATCCAGGAGGTCCCCAGAGGACAAGCGAGAATAATCTGTTTGTTTTTAAAAGATTTAAAAGCGGACTTCTGGATGATATAACATTGCTTTGACCTAAAAATTCATCAAGAGTTTTCGGGCGGAGTATTTCCGCCAGCGGAATTTGTTTATTAATATTTTCAAGTTCCGTAAATAAATTATTCATAGTATAATTATAGCACAGGGATATATGTAAAAAGCAAAACGGAGAATTGCGTGGATAAAAAACTTGTACTTATTTTAATAACTGCAATTGTTCTTATAACCGGAGTTTTTTTTGTTTTTAAGAACACTCCTCAAAAAGATAACGAAGTTGTTTTCTGGACTTTGCAAATGTCTGATTTTGCTCCGTATATAAACGGTGTAATTTCTGATTTTGAAAAACAAAATCCTGATGTCAAAATCAAATGGGTTGATGTTCCGTTTTCAGAAGGAGAAAAAAGAACACTGGCTTCTGTTTTGAGTGATAATCCGCCTGATCTGGTTAATCTGAATCCGGATTTTTCTGCAACTCTTGCTCAAAAGGGTGCCTTGTCAGAAATTCCGAAAGAAAAAACCTCTCAATTTCCTTCTGCAATAACGGATTCTTTAACATATAACGGTAAAATATATTCTATTCCGTGGTATGCAACAAGTGCGGTTACAATATACAATAAGGAACTTTTGAACAAATCAGGTATAAAAGTACCGGAAACCTACGGGCAGATGTCCCGCTATGCACAGAGTGTAAAGGATAAGACCGGTGCATATATTATGCTTCCGAATATAACAGAAAATGATACTATGCTAAAAATCTTGAATAAGTATGGTGTTTCAGGCGCAGAATTTATAAATTCAAAAGAATCGGTTGAAGTTTTTGCACTTTTTAAAGACCTTTATGCGAAGAATCTCATTCCGAAAGAAACGGTTACAATTACTCTGCAGGAATCCCTAGAAAAATATATGTCGGGAAATATTGTTTTTATAACAGCCGGAGCAAATTTTTTGAATATGATAAAAGAAAATGCTCCTTCTACATATAAAATAACGGATGTTGCACCTCAGATTACAGGCGATTGCGGGCAAAATGATTTTTCTTTGATGAATTTTGTCATTCCGCTCAAAGCAAAACACAAGCAGGAAGCACTTGATTTTGCGCTGTTTTTAACAAATGAGAAAAATCAACTTGAACTTGCCAAGTTGACCGGTATTCTGACAGTAAATAAAGAAACGTTGAAAAATGAGTTTTATACAAAGTATGACAGGAATGATATTATGGCGAAAGCAAGAGTTATAAGTGCGGCCCAGTTAAATAAAATTCAGCCTGTCTATAAAACACGGAAGGGGCAAAAAGATATAAATAACATAGTAAACCTTGCCGTTCAGCAAATTTTAACCGGAGATACCGATATCCAAAAAGTTCTGGATAAAGCGGCAAAAGACTGGAAAAGTATAGAAGAATAGGAGATAAAAATGAAAGCAGTTGTATTCGATGAAGAATTGAAGTTGGTGGATAATTACGAAAAACCGGTGCCAAAAGAAGGGGAAGCCCTTGTAAGAGTCACTCTTGCCGGAATTTGCAATACTGATTATGAAATTACAAAAGGTTATATGGGGTATTGCGGAGTTTTAGGTCATGAAGCAGTCGGAATAGTGGAAGAAGTCAACGATGTTGATAAATCTTTGGTCGGGAAAAGGGTTGTTCCAGAAATCAGTTACGGCTGTAAAGAGCCGGATTGTCCGTGGTGTGCTCAAAAATTGTACCGCCATTGTCCAAACAGGCATACTCTCGGAATTTTTCATAAAGACGGTGTTTTTGCACAGTATTTTACTATGCCTGTTGAAGTTTTATTTGAAGTTCCCGAGAATGTGCCGGATGAACAGGCTGTATTTGTAGAACCGCTTGCGGCCGCTCTGGAGATTCTTGAGCAGCACCATATCAAGCCGTTTGAAAAAGTTGTAATTTTAGGCGACGGTAAATTAGGGCTGATTACGGCTCTTGCTTTGAATGCTTTAAATATTGATGTTACATTAGTCGGCAAACACCTTAATAAACTTGATATTGCACGTGCGCAGGGGTGTAAAACATCACTATTAAATGATTTCCCTGTAGAGAAAAAATATGATGTTGTTGTTGAGGCAACGGGTTCAATATCAGGATTTGAAACAGCACTTGCTCTGACCAGACCGCGCGGTGTTCTTGTATTGAAAAGTACTGTTGCTGCGTCAAAAGAGTTTAATCTCGCTCCGGTTGTTATAGATGAAATTACTGTTCTCGGCTCCCGCTGCGGACAATTTCCTGCCGCTTTAAGACTTTTAAAATCCGGCAGGGTTGATTTTTCACCGCTAATTTCTGCTGTTTATCCGGCGGATAAAGCAATTGAAGCGTTTGAAAAAAACAAAGAAAAAGATACATTAAAGGTTCTTTTGTCTTTTTAAATTACAAAATAGCGCATATATAATAAAAATGCCGGTTTTTTAAACCGGCTTTCAATTTATACTCTCTATTCTTCTTATTATCTTTTTCATACTCTGATAGGCTTTTATTTTACAATTCTTATATTAGCCTTTATCCCTGCGTCGGAATTAATCATATTAGCATTTGCATAAGCTAATGAGCGACGCTTTTTGGCTCCTCTTAATATTAATTCAACACATTCTGATTTATTATTAGATGGTGTTGTTATTTTCTTCAGCATTTTGTTTAACTCCGTTAGATTTCTGATTACAAGTTTTATATCGGCAGTTGTCAGACCAATCTTTAAATTTTAAGCGGAAATATTAACAAATGTTAACGTTGGAATGTAAAAATGAAAAATGCGCAAAAAAAAACCCTTTCTTTTGAAAGAGTTTGGAATCTTTTACAATTCCTCGTGTAGAAGGTTAGTGTGTAGTAGGTAGTGTGTGTAATTTATGTCTCGTGTTTATTTAATTCTGTTTTATTTTTTGCTTAATGCTTACATGTTTATAAAGTATTTTTGGAGTATATAATTGCTATATCTCATTGAAATATTAACAAAACTTTACAAATATTCTTAAAATGAGCATTATATATATAATGCTCACTCAATAAATCTATTATAAAAGGCAGTAAACTTAATTTATTAATTCGTAAAGAGAAGAGGCTTCCTGCACACTGACATTGCCGTCCGGAACTTTAAGTATTTTTGCCCTGACGGTTCTATTTGCGTATTCAATAGTTATTATATCATTTTCTTTAACCTGTTTTGCAGGTTTTGCAGGATTGTTATTTATAAGAACTCTGCCGGTATCTGAAACTTCATTTGCAACAGTTCTTCTTTTTATAAGTCTTGATACTTTTAAAAATTTGTCTAACCTCATATCCTGATTTTAACACATAATTTTATTTCATGGTATAATCCCTGATAGGGAGAATGCGTAATTTATGAAGAAGTTAGCAGTGTTATTTTCATTTTTGATGTTATTATTTGCCGGAGGCAGTTTAAAGGTTCAGGCAGAGAATATTAAATTTGTTCAAATTACGGATACTCACCTTACTGCAGCAAATCCTTATACTTCACGAGTTTTGGAAAGTGCTGTCGAAGATATAAATAAACAGCCGGAGATATCTTTTGTTGTTTTTACCGGTGATAATATAGCAGGCCCGAAGGAAGAAAATCTCAGGGCTTTTATGAAGGTTGTTAAAAAACTAAAAGTTCCTTATTATATAACACTTGGTAATTCTGATGTATATAAGGCAAACGGTTTATCAAAAATAAGATATTTTGAAATTATAAGAGAGTATTCTCTGTTCCGTGCTCAAAAATCCCCGAATTATGTGTTCAAGAAAAACGGGTTTGTTTTTCTTATAGTTGACGGTGCAAAAGAGGTAGTGCCGGGGACAATAGGTTATTACAGACAGGACACGCTTGAGTGGCTTGACAAAATGCTTACCAAATATAAGAAAAAAGATGTTGTTATTTTCCAGCATTTTCCTGTAGTTTATCCAAAAGAAACAGAATCAAGAATTAAGACTCATAAAACATACAGGGTAGAAGATTATAAAGCAGTGCTTGCAAAGCATACAAATGTGCTTGCTGTTGTATCAGGGCATTTTCATGTGAATGATGAAGTTATGCAAAACGGCATATACTATATAAGTTCTCCGTCAATGCTTACCCTGCCGCAATCGTACAAAATTATTGATATTGTTACGACAAAAGAGTTTTCGCCTATAATTTATACCCAGTTAAGAGAATTTAGTGTAAAAGACGCAAAAGCAGAATAACAATTATTTAAAAATATTTTTTAAAAAGTTGAGAATGGCTTTGCCCTTAAAAATGACGGCAGTTAGTGCGATTGCACCGCCGAGAATTTTCAATACAGTCGGGAATTTTGTCTGAGATAGAGGTTTTGCGTGTTTTTGTCCTTCGTAAATATCTCTTTCTATTTGTGCGTGTATTCTGTCTGCTTCCTGATTTGAATACACCACTTTTTGAGGAAGCCTGTCAGGCACCTCTACCGATTTTACAAGAACTCTGTCCGGAGCATAATACATTGCTCTGTTTGCGGGATTTTCAATTTCAACTACCATACATATATAAAAACATTTTGAGAAAGAAAATTGCTAGTATTTGTTAATATTTATTACTTCAATATACAAAATTTAAAAATCCGCTTGCAAAATAAATATGTTTCCTTTATTATGATTGCATAATCGCAGACAATTAGTTCTCCGCAGCGGAGATTAAATAAGAAATTAGCTAATCGAGATTACACAAAATACGGATGGATAACAGTTTCATTCGTAAAGAGTATAAAAATTTAAAAAGACTTATGTGTAAGATTTTGCGATTTTAAACTAAAAAGCAAAGTCTTTTTTAGTTTAGAAGGTCGATAACAAATTAGGCTGTCCTCAGACAGCCGCAGGCAAACATCAAAGGAGCTGAAAATGGCAACAAAAGCATTTAAATCAGAAAAAATAGATGCAATGAAGTCGAAAATTGAAAAGGCTCAAGTTGCGGTTATTACCGAATATCAGGGCTTAACAGTAGAAGATATCACAAAATTAAGACGTGAAATCCAAAAAGCCGGCGGTGACTATATGGTTACAAAAAATACACTGGCTAAAATTGCTGTAAAAGGCACCGAATATGAAATCTTAACTGAAAAATTGAGCGGACCGATAGCAATTGCTTTCGGTTATGAAGATCCTGTTACTCCTGCAAAAGCTGTTGCGAAATTTATCAAAGATACAAAAAAAGGTGCTATTGTCGGTGCCGTATTAGACGGTAAATTATTAACAGAAGCAGAAACAAAAGCATTGGCAGAACTTCCAACAAAAGACGAACTTTATGCAAAAATGCTCGGATCAATCAATTCACCGGCATCTGGTATCGCAAACTCTATCAACGCTGTTCTTTCTCAACTTACAAGAGCAATGGCAGCAGTTCGCGATCAAAAGGCTGCTTAATCAGGCAGTTCAGGTTAAGTCTTTGTGCTTAACATAAGTATTAGTAAATAACTCAAAATAAAATAAAGGAGAAAAACAATGAGTGTAGAATCAATTTTAGAATCAATTGAAAAATTAACATTATTAGAAGCTGCAGAATTAGTTAAAGCAATGGAAGAAAAATTCGGTGTTTCAGCAGCAGCACCTGTAGCAGTTGCAGCAGCACCTGCAGCAGCAGCACCTGCTGAAGATGCAGATGCAGAAGTTTCTGTTATTTTAGCATCTGTTCCGGCAGATAAGAAAATTGCTGTATTAAAAGAAGTTAGAACTTTGACAGGTTTAGGCTTGAAAGAAGCTAAAGATTTAGTTGAAGCAGCACCTAAAGCAGTTAAAGAAAACATTAAAAAAGATGAAGCAGAAACTATCAAGAAAACTCTTGAAGCAGCTGGCGCAGTTGTTGAAATCAAGTAGTTTGATTCTGTTTAATAGTTTTTCAAAAAGGATGGCATATTTGTCATCCTTTTTGTTTGATTTTTCAAATTTAATATGCTATTATGATTTCAGGAGGAATTTAAATGTTATCAGAAATAGATGTTGAATATTTATTTTTAGCACTTATAGTATTTGCGTTATTCTTGGTACTTTTTGTAAGCCGAAAAGTGTTCAATTTTAATATAGATAAATTTATAGTATCGTTATTCCAGAAGATAATTCCGGGAAAAAAAAAGACTAATTTGTCTGTAGGTATAAAAAAATCTACAGGTAATAAGTCCTTGATACTTCTTGATGCCGGCACAAATAAGGCAACAGTGGTGGCGACATTGAGGCAGATTATGAATATTGATTTGCCGACAGCGCAGAGTATGGTTGACAGCGCACCTGCTGCCATACTGTCTAATGTGTCTGATAAAGAGGCCGATATCAATAAAGCGGCACTTGAATTTGTCGGGGCTAAATTAGAGATTAAATAGATGGATATAAAAGTATAGAACAACGAGGAGCCGCAAGGTAAACTTGCGGCTCCTCGTTGCTTAAATCTTGTTCGATTCCGGGTCGCAGCCCGGAATCGCATAGGAGTAACCGGCTCTTTTTTGAATAGAGGTCAGGTTTCAACTGCGAAAAACAGGAAGAAAACTTTTCCTTCCTGTTTTCGAAAATTATTATTGATATTAAAAATATTATATGGTTAGTATAA
>CALUYV010000068.1 GCA_944325095.1 Candidatus Gastranaerophilales bacterium
AGAATCCGAAAATTCCAGATATTTATTTTTCTTTAAATCATCCGACATTCCGCAGTAAAGGAATTGTTTAATTTTTGCGGGCGGATTAATTTTTAAAGACTCAAAAAATCTTAAAATTATTGCAGAGCACGATTTTGCACTCAAATCCACATATATATTTTTATTGTTCAATATAGGCTCGGCACCGGAATGGTGATCAATACACAGAATATTTTTTGCCTTTTCTATATATTTTTTTAATTCTGAAGAAACCCGTGTATATTCGCTAAAATCCACACATAAAATCGTACCTGCAGGACTTTCGGGAAGTTTTTGCGAAGAAATATCAAAAGTATCTCCGCTTTTGTAGTTAAAAGTTTTATCAGCACTGTCAGAAATGATTCTTGACGCAATTTTATTTTCCTCAAGAAACCATTTCATCGCACGGGCACTGGCGATTGTATCTTCATCACTTGATGAATGGCAGACAATATCCACAAAATTAGATTTTAATAACTGCAGTTTTGTATATTCTGCTCGTTTTAAACTTATCGGTCTGGCTTGAAAACTTATGTCCATGCTAATACAAAACCCGTAAAAAAATAATTTGCCTGTGAATTTAATAAATATTTTAACCCGGATGCAAACAAAACAATGAAAGGAGAAAAGTATTCACATGACAGTAGTTGAACCAATCAGAAATATTGAGGACATTAAAAAACTGGAAAAATATTTTGCAAATCACAGCAAAAGAGATTTGCTGATGTTTACCATAGGAACAAACTGCGGGCTGCGAATATCAGATATAGTAGCACTGAATGTGGGTGATGTCAGAAATAAAAGTCATATCCAAATTATAGAAAAGAAAACAAAAAAATTTAAAAAATTTCCGATTAATTCAAAATTAAAACCCATGTTTCAGGACTATACAAAAGGTAAACCTTCTGATGAAGCACTGTTTGTTACACATTTTAGAAACAGAATGGATAGATTCGGAGCGTATTATATTCTCAAAACAGCATGCAAAGCAGTAAATCTCAAAGAGAAAATAGGAACACATACAATGCGAAAAACCTTCGGATATCACCATTATAAAAAATTTAAAGATATAGCGATGCTCCAAAAAATATTTAATCATTCAAGCCCTGCAATTACACTTAGATATATTGGCATAGAACAGGATCAAATTGATGAAAGTTATGCCAATTTTATTTTATAATCCGCTGAATATTCACTTATAAAAAAGATACATTATTTAATCAAACCGCAGCACCGTAAAAATTATAATAGTATAATAGTAATAACTTTGGCGGTGTAAAATTCAGCTGCCCGAAATGATAATATTTTTTAATATATAGAGAAATTAGGATTTGTTTGTGTTAGCATGAAACTGTGCGTATAAGGAATAATAACTTAATATTTTATAAAAAATTAAGAGCATATTCCTGAAGTGGAGAGTCAATATTTTTAATCTATAAAGGATGCACTGAAAATAGGGAAATAAAGCCAGAACAGGATAATGAATACTGAGAATTATTCATTAGTGCAATGTGTAAAGAGAATATAAAAATGGTAAAAGTATCTGTAATAGTACCGGTATTTAATACCGAAAAATATCTCGAAAAATGTCTGAATAGTCTTGTAAATCAAACTTTGCAAGATATTGAGATAATTTGTGTTAATGACGGCTCAACCGATAATTCTCTTGCCGTAATACGAAAATTCGCACAAAAAGATTCAAGAATTAAAATAATTAACCAGAAACACTCAAAACAGGGAGCCGCAAGAAATAACGGAATAAATGCCGCAAATGGAGAATATATAGGTTTTGTGGATTCTGACGACTGGATAGATTTAGATTATTACGAAAAACTGTACCAGACTTCTAAGAAATATGACTCGGATCTTGCGCTTGCAACAAATATCCGCACGGGTAACGGCAAAAATAAAAAAAGAATATTTTTAACAAAAGAAGAATATATTACTGATTTGCAGAAAAAAATGGATATATGCCGGATATGGAAAGACGGCTGTCCTACAAACAAACTTTATAAAGCATCTTTCCTGCACAAATATAATATCAATTTTCCGGAAGGTGTAAGTTGCGAAGACAAAATATTTACCACAAAATCAGTATTTTATGCAAACGGAATTGCTACCGTTCCTAATCTTTATTACTATTATTTCCGTAATCCGGAATCTACCGTTAATTTCAGCAGAAAAACCAGAGATAAAAGCGATGATAAGGAAAAAGCACGGAGAGAAGTGTTAAACTTCCTAAAATCTCATAATGCAGGGATTAGAGATAAAGATTTCTGGGCGGTAAAAAAAGATTACAAACTTTTCGGGTTTACTTTTTACAGAATAAAAGAAAGTTTCCATACAGAAAAACATCTTTTATTCTCGAAAATTCCGGTATATGAAAAGTCGGAAAAAAGCCATGCCGGAAAATAAAACAAAATTATAAGAATACATTTTGGAGATTGAATTGAATGTTAAAAAAATACATAGACCAGATTAAAAATTTAAGATTTGTTGTTAACTACAGCCGGATGTGGCCGTATGTCAGACCTGTATGGTTCAGAGCATTATGTTCAATGCTTATTTGTATTCCTATAGGTTCATTAGATGCTGTTATTGCACTTGCACTGAAACCTTATATGGATCTGGTTATGGTTGAAAAATCCATCACTTCGCCATGGTATATACCTTTAGGCATTGTTGCATTTACCTCTATTCAAGGCGGGCTGAAATATATGTCATCATATCTTTCAACATGGGTCGGCGGCAAAATTACAAACGGTCTAAAATATGATATGTTCAAAAAACTCCTGACATTGCCGACATCATTTTTTGACAAACGCAATTCCGGAGATATAGTATTTCAATTTAACAATCAGGCAGATATGGCTTGCAGCGGGCTGCTTGACAATTTGAGCATATTTACCCAGAGAATTTTCTCATCAATTTCTCTTGTCTGCGTATTATTTTATAACTCATGGCAGCTTGCATTGATTGCCGTTGTTGTTCTCGGGTGCGCATTTGCTCCTGTTGCAAAATTACAAAAACGAATCAAATCTGTAATGGAAAAAACAGTATTTGCAGATGCGTCTATCATTACGGAATATAATGAGGTATTTAACGGAAATAAAACAATTACCTCCTACAATCTGGCAAAACACGAAACAGCAAAATTCCAGAATATATTAAAAAATATATTTACATTAAGAATAAAAATGGTGCAAAAAACCCAGTGGTTATCCCCGATGATGCATGTTATTGTATCTGTCGGTATTGCAGCCGCAATCGGTTACGGTTCTCATTTGATTATGTCGGGACAAATTACATCTGGTAATTTTGTTTCATTTATTACCGCATTAATACTCTTATATACCCCGGTTAAAAATATCGGGAACAATTTAAATGCCGTTCAGTTTTCATTTTTCTCCATAGAAAAAATCTTTTCCGTATTGGATTCTGTACCGGCAATCAGGAACAAAAAGAATGCCAAAACTCTTGGCAGGGAGCACTCAACAATAAAATTCAGAAATGTAAATTTTGAATATGTAAAAAATGTTCCGGTATTAAAAAATATCAATCTGGAGGTTAAATGCGGAGAAACAATAGCATTTGTCGGAAATTCCGGAGGCGGAAAAACCACAATAGTTAACCTGCTGCCCCGTTTTTATGATGTAAAATCCGGTTCTATAGAAATTGACGGTGTAGATATAAGAGATTATACTCTTGAATCTCTGAGAGATAATATAGCCGTTGTTTTTCAGGATAATTTTTTATTTTCCGGAACAATCAGGGAAAATATTATGCTCGGAAATGAAAATGCAACAGAAGAACAAATTAATCAGGCTGTAAAAATGGCTTATCTTGATGACTTTATCGCTTCATTAAAAGACGGTATTGATACAAAAATCGGAGAACGCGGCATGTTATTATCAGGAGGTCAAAAACAACGGGTGGCAATAGCAAGAGCATTTTTGAAAAATGCCCCGATAATCATACTTGATGAAGCAACTTCAGCTCTTGATAATAAAGCGGAAGCCGTTGTTCAAAAAGCTATTGATAACCTTATGCAGGATAAAACAGTATTTGTAATAGCACACAGATTATCTACAATTCAAAATGCAAATAAAATTGTTGTAATAAATCAAGGAAAAATTGCAGAAACCGGAACTCACGAAGAACTTTTGCAAATAGAAAACGGTGCATATAAAACTCTGTATGAAATGCAGTTTAAAAAACAGGCAGTATGCGCATAAATATACTTTATTTTCTTTAATACACCGGTCAAATTTTATATTCCCGTATTATATATTATTTATAAATGTTAATATTTTTTCTAAAATAATTGAAATTGTACTATGTCAGTAATAATATGGAGTAACAAGTGTAGATAGTACAATATTGGAATATGTTATGGCATTAAATTTTCAAGAACTGGTTTTAAATTTACAAAAATTTTGGTCGGATTACGGATGTATAATCCAGCAGCCTTATGACATAGAAAAAGGTGCATCGACAATGAACCCTGCAACTTTTTTGCGTGCTCTGGGGCCTGAACCTTGGAATACTGCAATGATTGAACCTTGCCGCCGTCCGACAGATGCAAGATATGGAGAAAACCCGAACAGACTCGGTCATTATTTCCAGTTTCAGGTTATACTGAAACCTTCTCCTGACAATGCTCAGGAATTATATCTGCAAAGCCTTGAGGCTATGGGGATTGATTTGAGCAAACACGATGTAAGATTTGTTGAAGATAACTGGGAATCTCCGACACTGGGTGCCGCAGGTGTAGGCTGGGAAGTTTGGCTTGACGGAATGGAAATTACACAATTTACATATTTCCAGCAGGTCGGCGGACTTGAAATCAAGCCGGTGGCTCTTGAATTAACCTACGGGTTAGAACGTATCGCAATGTATTTGCAAAATAAAGAATCCGTCTATGATATTTTATGGAACAATGAATTAAAATACGGGGATATTTATCTTCAAAATGAAATAGAACAGTCAAAATATAATTTTGAAGTATCTGATACAAACGCATTATTCACAATGTTCGATCTTTATCAAAAAGAAGTAGAAAATTGTATAAATGCGAAACTTGTATTACCGGCATACGATTATGTATTAAAATGCTCTCACACTTTCAATTTGCTTGATGCACACGGGGTAATCAGTAAAGATGAGAGAAATAATTTTATCGGAAGAGTCAGAACAATGGCATCAGCAGTTGCCAGATTATATGTAGAACAAAGAGAAGCAATGGGATTTCCTCTTTGTAAAAAATAATAAGGGAAATAAATGGCAGAAAAATTTAACAGAGCAACATTCACACGTAGTTTTTTAAGACATATCACCAGAATTAAAGCCCCTGATGAAATGTTAGCGGAAGCAAAAGAACAGGGCTTGGAAAAATCTCTCGGAGTATGGGATTTAATTATCCTCGGGGTCGGCGCAATAATAGGGTCGGGAATATTTGCTGTTGTCGGAATTGCGGCAGCAGGAAGTGTTGACGGTTCAAGTGCCGGCGCAGGGCCTGCTCTTGTAATTTCTATGATAATTGCGGCTATAGCGTGTATATTCTCTGCATTATGCTATTCGGAATTTGCAACAATGATTCCGGTTGCAGGCGGTGCTTATACATATACATTTGCTACACTCGGTGAATTTGCGGCCTGGATGGTCGGCTGGGTCTTGATGCTTGAATATGCAATCGGATTCATTGCTGTTGCATGCGCCTGGTCAAACCATTTCATACAATTATTATCCGGGTTTGAAAAAGTTTTGCCGCCGTGGCTTGCTCATCCGCCTGTATGGCTTACAAATGATGTGTTTTCTGTAGGTAAAATGCTTGCGGATAATCCATCTCTTGATGTTCCAAGATTTTTAGGTATTCCGGTTTGTATAAATTTACCGGCAATATTGATTGTTCTGTTAATTACCGCAATTCTTGTAAAAGGGACAAAAGATTCTGCCAAAATGGCGGGAATAATGGTTGTTATAAAAATGGCAGTCATTGCCTTGTTTATTATCGGCGGAGCATTTTTCGTGACACCTGATAACTGGCATCCGTTTGCACCGAACGGAATAAGCGGAATATGGTCTGCTGCATTTTTGATATTTTTTGCATATATCGGATTCGATGCTCTTGCAACAGCGGCGGAAGAATGTAAAAATCCGCAAAAAGATTTGCCTATCGGTATTATCGGTTCGCTGTTAATAACCACGGTTGTTTATGTGCTTGTAGCACTTGTTTTAACCGGTATGCAAAATACCTCAGGGCCGGTGCCTCTTGAATTTTTAAAAGCACCGATGGCATACTGTATGACAAAAACAGGACAATCCTGGGCAGTATATGCTTCATACTTTATATCAATAGGTTCACTTGCAGGTTTAACATCGGTTCTTCTTGTTCTTGAGATGGCCGCCACAAGAATTTTATTTGCAATGAGCCGTGATCACTTTATATCAAAGAAATTTCAAAAGATTGACCCTAAATTCAAAACTCCTGCACTGCTTACCTGGACGGTGGGAATTCTGGCAGTTATCGGAATTTTAACCTTAAACCTTGATGTAGCGGCAGAACTTTGCAATTACGGAACATTTACTTCATTTATAATTGTTTGTGTTGCGGTATTGATATTGCGTCATACCGATCCGGAAAGACCAAGACCGTTCAAAGTTCCGTTTTCACCGGTAACACCGGCACTCGGTATAATTTGCTGCGGCGGATTAATGGTTTACAAATCAATGCAGGCTGGAAGTTCTGCTTTACTGTTCCCTGTTTGGCTCGGTGTAGGTGCCATAATCTATCTGTTATACGGATTTATTAAGAACAGAGATAATGAAAACAAAATCCATAAGGAATTGGTTAGCGGACAAAAAGATTAAATAGGAAGAAAATTTGTAAATGAATTTAAAAGAAATAAGCCGGAATATATTTAAAAAGCGTTCGCTTGATGATCTTTTAACGACAAGCAAACGTTCGGAATTGAAAAAGACATTAAATGTATTTGACCTTATAGTAATCGGTATCGGAGCGGTTGTCGGGACAGGAATATTTACGATAATCGGAACCGCAATAACAGGCAGTCCGGAAAGTCCCGGGGCCGGTCATGCAATAGTTCTTTCTATGGTATTAGCGGCTATAGCGTGTATATTTCCGGCATTATGCTATTCGGAAATTGCCGCAATGATTCCTGTTGCAGGAAGTGCTTATACATATACCTATGCAACAATGGGCGAATTTATGGCTTGGATGGTCGGCTGGATATTGATGCTTGAGTATGCAATCGGAAATATCACGGTTGCAAGTGCCTGGACAGGATATTTTATTCAATTTTTAAAGGGATTTAGACATATATTGCCTGATTTTATAACACATTTCCCGCTATGGCTCAGATATGACTACAAAACTATTTCAGCAATCTGTACAAACAATAACTGGGATATACACGACAAAATTCCTTATTTATTCGGACACATTCCGGTTGCAATAAATCTGCCGGCTGTCGGAATTGTTTTATTGTTAACCTTGCTGCTTGTCAGAGGGGTAAAAGAATCAACAAGGGTAGCCAGTATTATGGTCGGCGTTAATATGTTTATGATACTTTCATTTATTATTGTCGGGGCATTTTATGTAAAACCTGAGCAATGGACGCCGTTTTTCCCATCGGAACCTTCAGGGGTAATAATGGGTGCATTTTTGATATTTTTTGCATATATCGGATTTGATGCAATTTCAACGACGGCAGAAGAAACACAGAACCCTCAGAGAGATTTGCCGGTTGCGATACTTGGAACACTTGTCATTTGTACGGTGCTTTATGTATGTGTAGCACTGGTGTTAACAGGAATAGTTCCGATAAACAATATAGATATACAAGCACCTATTTCGCATGCGATAAGTTACCTGCACAAAGACTGGCTGAACTGGTTTGCGGGGTTAATTTCGATAGGTGCGCTATGTGCATTGACATCTGTTCTTCTTATATATCAACTAGGAACGACCAGAATTTTATATGCAATCAGCCGTGACAGATTTTTGCCGAAATCATGGAGATTAATACACAGAAAATACAGAACCCCGCATGTTATGACATGGATATCAGGCGCAATCGTAATATTATGCGGATTATTTATGGACTTAAACATTTCTGCTGCACTGTGCAATTTCGGGACATTCACATCATTTGTAATAATCTGCCTTGCGGTATTGATATTAAGGAAAACAGCACCGGAAGTACCAAGACCGTTTAAGGTGCCGTTATGCCCGTGGCTTCCGATAATCGGAATAATTATTTGCGGAATACTCATAGCATTTTCACTGAAAACTCTAAAAACATCTTCGGTATATTTTCTGCTATGGCTTGCTGTTGGGATAATGATATACGCATTGTACGGATATAAGCAGAAACGGCTTGAAGAAAGCGGCAGAATAAGAAGAAAAATCGCGAAGTAAACAGGATTAACCGCCCTGAATATGACAATTTCTGCCAA
>CALUYV010000069.1 GCA_944325095.1 Candidatus Gastranaerophilales bacterium
TGCGTGTGTTATTTCATTTGTTTTTGTAAAAAATCTACCACTTTATCAAGGAATTTTTGTGATACCGGAGAAAGTGTTAATGCCGGAAATTCATTTAACTGCGGGAGTTCTAAATTATCTAACTGTGTAATTTCTCTGTTTTTTGACAATTTCCCTCTGATTTGCAGTTTCCCGTTGTCTATTAAAAATTCATTATTTTTCCCCGGTTTGATAATGGACGGAATTATGGTTTTTATTTTATTAATCTTATCTTCTCGTTCAATTATACCGTCTTTATATGTTTTTGTTTTTAAAATTGTATCAGGGGCTTTTACACTGCTCCAGTATATTTTGTTATTAATTTTTTTGTATAAAAAATTTCCGTAACTAAGGTGTACAATCGTGCTATCTATTTTCACCAGCTAATTTCCTCTATTCTCAAAACATGATATTAATTATAAAAAGTAAAAAGTTTTTTTGAATAGTTTATATGTAAATTTTTATAAATTTTAAATAGCAAATTTTATTTTGAGCGGTTTTAATATATAGTGTCTAGTGGTAAATAAAAGAAAGCAAAGGTAAAAAAATGAATTATAGTGTAAATTCTGTATCTCCAAATTTCGGTATGGCAATTAAAATTGACAGTAATGCACATCCGGTAATAAAAAAACAGGTTGCAAAAATGGCAGGCGAAAAAGCAGAAAAATTCTGGGAAACTCTCGATGCTGCGGTATATAGACAAAAAGATAATCCGGTTAATATTCTGATAAGAAAAAGCAACCATAGACAGGCATTAGTTGCTGAAGTCGTTGATAATAGTGAAGAAGCTTTAAATAACAAGGTTTTTGCTCAAGACTTATTTAAGCCCGGCGGTTTAAAATTTGTTAACAAGGCTGAAACTTATGCTAATCAAGTTAACAAAATAAATCAAAAACTTAATTCTTATGAGAAGGCTGTTGAGGCGGATTACAATCCGGCTCAGGCTGTTGAACTTAATATTGAGGCATAATTAAATAATGTCATATAAATACCGCAGGTTGAATGAACTTTACCTGCGGTATTTTTGTATTTTTTAACAGTGTTTTAGTAGTTTTGAGCCTTCAAAAAGAAATAACTTTGCGGATGTTTGCACACAGGGCACAATTGTGGTGCGTTTTCTCCGGTATGAACATGACCGCAGTTTGCACATTCCCACATATTTTCACCTGTTCTTTTGAATACTTCTCCGTTTTCAATATTTGCAAGCAGTTTTCTGTACCTTTCTTCATGGTGTTTTTCAATTTTGCCTACCATTTCAAAAAGAATTGCAAGTTCATCAAAACCCTCTTCTTTTGCTTCTTTTGCGAATGTTGCATACATATCAGTCCATTCGTAATTTTCACCGTCAGCGGCATCTTTTAAGTTTTTGATTGTTTCCGGAATTTTGCCGTCATTCAGATATTTAAACCATAGTTTTGCGTGTTCTTTTTCATTATTTGCAGTTTCTTCAAAAATTTTGCTTATTTGAACAAATCCGTCTTTTTTTGCCTGTGACGCATAGTATGTGTATTTGTTGCGGGCCTGTGATTCCCCTGCAAATGCGGTTTGCAGGTTCTTTTCCGTTTTTGAACCTTTTAATTCCATAAGAATAATTCCTTTCTTTTTTCTGTGTAGTCCTGTAGAAAACTGTGTTATTTTACTCTAGTGGTTTTTTATAAAATTGTCAACCTTTTGATAATTAGATTTACAATCACTTGAAAATGTATTGACAAAATCAAAATAATGTTTTATAATAAAAGAGTAATGAGAGATTTTTTTGAAAGTGATATAGAGTGTCCGGGCAGAAAATGGGGCGGCAGACGGGAAAATGCGGGCAGAAAACGTACCTGTCTGAAAAAAGTTCCGTTTAACCGCAGGATAAATGAGAATGTTCTTGCAATATTGAAAAATTATGCTAATTTGCACGGTATTACAGAAACAGAGGCTCTTGAAAGTGCTATTTTACTTCAAGCAAATATTGATAAAATGAAAGGAAATAATATTATGAAAATTGCGATTCCGACAGAAAATGAAAAATTATGTTCACATTTTGGACATTGTGAGTCTTTTACATTTGCAGAGGTTAATCCTGAAACAAAAGAAATTTTAAATATTGAAACCAGAGTTCCTGAAGAAGGTATCAGCTGCCAGAGTGCAAACTGGATTTCGGAACAGGGTGCAAATATTATTCTTGCAGGCGGTATGGGAGCAAGACCGTTAGAAATATTCAGCAGAAACGGTGTTCAGGTTATATCCGGCTGTCCGGAACTTCCGATTAAAGAATTAATCACAAGTTATCTTGATTCATCTCTTGTTAGAGGTGAAAATGCCTGCGGCGGAGAACACAGTCATTGCGGAGGACATCATCACGGGCATCATGGCGGACATCACGGACACTGCCATCATCACGGTGAATAAAATAAATTTTGGTTGTATTTTTAAAGGTCTGATTTTAATATATCAGACCTTATTTTTGTGAAGATTTTTTATAACTCGATTTTGTGCAGTTTTTTTAACGGATCTTCTTTGACAAATTTTGGAAAATATTTTTCTATTAAGTCATTAACTTTTATTATCATATTTTCATCTTTTCCGTTCTGTGAATTATAAGTTTTAACAGTTGCACTGCCGAAGTCTGTTTTGACTGATTTTTCATAGCGGAATTTATTTGGATTTACACGGTCAAGAATTATTCTTTCGGCATTAGCACCGTCATTTATTTCTATAAGTATTGCTTCACGGCTGAAATTATATACCGGACGCATTGTAATGGTTTCATTATCGTATTTTTTTACGATTTGCGGAATGACATTCAACGATTTTTTCTTATTTTTAGTCCAGGTATCATCAATAAGCTGACCTGCTTTTTTGACGAGTTTGTAAGCGCGCTGGGATAGTTCACTGTCCATCAGGGCAAGGCTCATACCGGTAAAAGCGACTTTGTCGTTGCCGATTTTTCTATTTGGTGAATTAAAATTAGATATTGTAATAGGCTGCATAATTAACCTCCATTTTGTAAGTTGTTGTATATAAAAACGAAAATAAAATTTTTTTGCGTTTTTTTTATTTTAATTGCAGAAAACTGTTTTTATATTGAGATATCAATGTTTTCACCCAGTTCAGAAACAATATTGTCAATTTTTGTTTGCTGTTTTTCAGGCGGTAACTTTTTTAATTCTGTTATTATTTTGTTGAATTTTTCATCTTTTGTGCAAATCTCTGATGCGATTTTTAATGCCCTTTTGTGAAATCCTATGTGCCCTGAATATTTTATTCCAAGACTCCGGTTTAAGATTTTTGCTTCCTGAAATGTCGGATTCCCAAGTGCTGATTTGATTAGCGGTTTTGCCGGAATCAGTGTGCCAAAAGATGTGTATTGAGTTGTTGTTTGAAAATTTGTTCTCATTATTTTTATTTATTTGAAGTGTTATCAATCAAGTTTTGTATTGAATCGTTAAGCAATTTTTTTTCAAGATTCTGTTTTTGTTCAGCAGCATTTTTCATATTAATTTTTGCCTGTTTTTTGTTAAGTTTTTCTGCTTTCTGATCTAAGATTTTTTGAATACCTTCTTCTGCCATTTTTATATGACTTACTAACGCTCCGTTTCCTTCCGGCTCCGGAAGGATTGCTTTTTTCAAATTATCAGAACTTGCTTTGAGGCTTTTAGAAATTTCATAATCATTTCCGAATCCGTGTATTTGGATATTATCTTCTGAACCGTTTAAAGCATTTAAAAGTTTCTGGAATTTACTTTTGGCAATGTTATCATAAAATATATTTATTGAAGATTCCACCATTGCAGTCCCTTGTTTAAATGCATGAAAAACAATATCTACATCATATTTTTTGAAAAAATCCATTGCTGTTTGATTTTTTTGCAATGTATCGATTAGTTCCCGCCCCATTTTCGGGTATTTTTTGTATAAGCCTTCACATTTAATGCTTTTGATAGAGCCAAAAGCCGGAGTGTTGTAATTGTTATAACTGTTTATTTGCATGAGTTTTCTCCATTGTTGTATTTATAATGTTTAATTTAAATCTCCTGAAAAATAATTTTGCCAAAATATTACAAAAGATTTACAATGCTTTATTTTAACGGTGAATTTTGAGCGGGTTTATTTTAGCCGATTTCTACAAGATGTTTGTTAAATAAAACAATACTTACTCTGGATGGATTTATTCTGACTGAGAATGCTTTTTGTCTTTGTGCTTTTTTATCTTTTTTTAGTGCTAAAGCATTGATTAATTTTTTGTATTCCGGTTTATTAAACAAAAGCAGTTTTAATTCGTTTTTGCTTGCTTTTTTGAAAAAGCCCTGTTTGATTTCTTCGTTGTTATAATATTCTTTAAATGTTTTTGAATATTTTTCTATAAACTCATCCCTGTATTTTTCATCAATTCTCATTGTATTCCATCTGTATGCGTTGAACTGGGTGGATAGTTTAATATCATTTATTTCTTTTTTTATTTCAGGTCTTTCGTTTACATATTTGGTAATTTCTTCCCATTCATCACAAATTGCATAAACTTTCCCCTTTGATTGAACGGAAGAAGATTCATTATCCTGCCTGTAATTGTAATATGCTCTGTCCGTAAAAACAATTCGTCCGGCAGAAGCAAGTGTTTTGAATGCAAAAGAGGTATCCTGATAACTTGCGCCTGCTGTTTCAAGAAATCTTATATTATTTTCTTTAAGAAATTCTCTTTTATATATTGCACTCCATATAGAAGGCATCATTTTTAAAATTGTATTATCATCTTTGACATTGAACACTTTAAAGCATTTGTTTTTAGCGATTTTTCCTGCTTTTCTGCTTCGTTTATCCAGATAGTAATAAAAATCTGATTTTACCATATCGGCCTGATTTTCAGATGCTAACCGGTATAATTCTTCAAACATTTCGGGATTAACAAAGTCATCTGCTTCTACAATTCCTATATATTCTCCTGTAGAACTGTCTATACCAAGATTCATTGAATGTCCGTAACCGGAATTTGTTTTATTGATGATTGTTATACGAGGATCTTTTTGGCTGTATTGTTCCAGTATAGATAGAGAACTATCAGTAGAGCCGTCATTTACGCAGATAATTTCAATATCTTCAAGGGTTTGGGCAATTACACTGTCCAAACATTTTTTAATATATTTCTCTGTGTTGTAAATTGGTATGATTATAGATACTTTTGCCATTTTATATTCACCTTGCGCTGCCAGGGGTCTTTATGCCGGCGGAATGCGTATCAATTTGCAGCATGAACCCGTAGTCTGGAGAATTTTCACCCAGAACATTCTACCACAAATAAATTTTATACAAAATTAGCTGCTTTTATTTTTATGTTTGCTTCAATATGTTGTGTAATACTTGCCTCCCGGTTATCCGGCACTAAAGAATTTATATTGAATGTTTGATTATTTTGAGTGTATGTAATATAAAATTAATACTATGATAATAAATACAGGCTCAAGAACTGATACTGTTCAATATTACAGTGAATGGCTTTTAAAAAGATTTCAGGAAGGTTTTGTTTATTCAAGGAATCCTTTATTTTTGAATAAAGTTACAAAGTATGAATTAAATCCGGAGGTTGTAGATTGTGTTATTTTTTGTTCAAAAAATTATGAGCCGATTTTAGAACGTTTACATGAAATCACAGATAGATTTAATACTTATTTTTACTATACAATTACAGCCTATGGAAAAGATATAGAACCAAATGTGCCGTCTATTGAGGATAGTATTGAAACTCTAATCAAATTGTCCGAAATTGTCGGAGCAAAAAGGATTGCCTGGCGGTATGATCCGATTCTTCTGACTGAAAAGTACACTAAAAACCGGCATTATGAAACTTTTGATTATATGTCCGAAAAACTTTCTCCGTATATTGACCGGTGTATTTTTAGTTTTGTTGAAATGTATAAAAAATTAAAAACTAATATGCCGGAGATTATTTTATTAACGCAGGAAGATAAAGATGAAATAGCCAAAAATATAGGATTGATTGCCCAAAAGAATAAAATTCTCCTGCAAACCTGTGCAACTCTTGAAAATTATGAAAAATACAATATTATACAATCCGGCTGTATTACAGCGGAAATCTTAGGAAAAGCAAATGATGTATCTTTTAGCAATATAAAACATTCGGGTAACCGTAAAGGCTGCAGGTGTATGGAAAACCGTAATATAGGGGATTATGATACCTGTCCGAACGGCTGCAAGTACTGTTATGCAAATCAAAATCCCCAAATAGCAAGAAAGAATTATGAAAAACATAATGCAGATTCTCCATTAATTTTAGGAGGCTTGTACCCGACTGACGAGATTAGCCAGAGCAGCCAAAGGTCATTTTTAATAAAATATGAACAGCAAAAATTATTTTAATATATAAAATAAAGAAAAATGTAGTAAAAGGTACCCATATCTATGAGTACCTTTTTATTTATTAACAAAGTTCTGCATCACTCAGCCCATATTGTTCGAGAGAATTCATTCAGGCTATCCTGAAGATATCTTTATGATACTTAATTAAGAGAGGTTTTGAAGATTATTAAAGATTATGCCCGATACGCAGGAAATTGTATAAATTCCTTGTAATAAAGCGGCGGTTTCGCTTTGTAATGTTCAGGGTGACAGATTTTGTAATTATTAATAGTTTGTTTTATAAATGACTATATACTATAATTACTTTAATGTACTCATAAAATTACGGGGACAAAAGATGAGGTTTGATGATAAAGATTTACTGCTTGCTCAAAAGGAAGGAATTATTTCTGCTGAGGTTTTTACTGAATTAATTGACTTTTTAGGCAGGCTGCGGAATGATAAGAAGTTGGAAACAGTTGAAACAGTTTTGATAGAAGCTCATACAAAAGTTAAATTTACTCTGGAAAATTTTTTGTATTATTTTGGAGCCTTTATAATAATTATTACTATGGGTTGGTATATGGCGAATGTTTACAATACATTTGGACATAGCGGTATATTTATTCTTTCGATTATATATTTTATTATTTTTACATTTGTCGGAAATCTTTTGTGGAAGAAAAACAAAACGACTCCGGGCGGATTATTGTATGTATGTGCGGTGAGTATTATCCCTTTAACAATTTGGTCTTTTGAAAATATGATAGGGTTGCTGCCTTCAGATTATGAGAGATACAGCGGTTTTCATATATGGGTAAGGAGCGGTTATATTTTTATGGAACTTGCTACAATTTTTGCAGGTTATATATTTTTAAAATTTCGCAAATTTCCGTTGTTAACTCTTCCTATTTGTTATGCGCTCTGGTATCTTTCGATGGATATTGTTCCTTTATGTCTTGGGGGTGTGCAGGCGCCATCCTGGGGCATGAGGAATTTTGCAACGATAGTCTTTGCGCTTGTTATGCTCGGAGTTGCTATGAAAATCGATGGTAAAACAAAAGGTGATTATTCTGGATGGTTGTATATATTTGCTTCTACAATGCTGTGGTGTGCTTTCATATCTGTAACTTGCCAGTTTAAATGGTTTAATGAAATAAATTATTTGCTGTTTGCTTTATTCAGTATTGCATATATGTTTGCTAGTATAATAATTAAACGCAAAGTATTTATGGTATGGGGGGCAATAGGCTTTTTGGGATATTTGAGTCATCTTACATATACTGTTTTCAAAGATTCTCCAATCTTTCCTCTTTTGCTTGTTTTTATCGGATTGGCAATAATTTTTGCGGGGATTTATTATGCAAAAAATTGTGACAAGATTGAACAGAAACTTCGAAATTTAATTTTTAAATAATCTTTATAATCTAATATTTTGTATAAGGAGTATATTATGAAATTATCAAAAGTTGGGGGCAATGGTGAAATT
>CALUYV010000070.1 GCA_944325095.1 Candidatus Gastranaerophilales bacterium
CGTATGCATATAACTCTCCTGCCGAATTTATTGCAGTTGCAGCAGAAGGCGACATGACAAAATATTCTCCGGCATTTAAAAAACTGCTCGTTGATATGGGTATGCCTGAATGGATGTTTAAAATGTCAGATCCGTCATTTACTGCTTCCGTAAAATCTGCAGGAATAAACAAACCTGCCGGACAAAATCCGGAAGTTCGAGCGGCGGCAAATGAAACTCCGGCTTCGCATCCGGCAAATGCTGCAGGAAATTTACATAACGGTGCAGGCACATCTATTCTTACAGACAATGATATGAAAATGATAGTCCGATATAGCGAAAGTAATGGTATAGATCCGGACGTTTCCAGAGAAATGTTTGATGAAATCACAAACCGAATCAGAAACGGAGAACTTCCATCCAAAGAAATGATGCAGTCCGTAACTCAAAAATTTGCACAAAAATATGATATAGATGCCGGAGATTTAAAAAATACTGCGATGGATGCAATGGAAGACATGGACGACTGGGAAGAAATGCCAAAATTATTCAAACGAAGCCAGAATTCCATTAAAGGCAGTTCATACGAAGAAACTGCAGCGGATTTCAGAAGCAGTAAAAATCTATACAGCGAATCTCATTTGAATGCAATGGATGATATGATTGCAAATATTGAAGCAAAAGTTATTAATGGTGAAATTCCGTCATCCGAAATGCTGCAGGCTGCTGCTCAAGAAGCCGCACAAAAATACGGCATAAGCAATATTGATGATTTAATTGATACAACAAAAGATAAAATGGGTTCAACTTCTCTAAAACGAATGACAGGAATGTTCAATAAGCCGCTGGATAAAAACAGAAAAGCAATTGATGACGGTTACAGCACTTATAGCAGAGATTTTGCCGACCTCAGAAAATCCAAAGGGCTTCCGGAAAAAACAGATGCACAGATAAAACAGGAAGAAGCCGCTCAAGCAGCCGAGGTAAAAGCAAAACAGGATGCCGAGGAAGCCAAAAATCGTGAAATAGCACAACAGAATGCACAAAGACAGGCTGTCCTTGATAAATATGCAGATAAATATAATGAAGTTGTAACCTGTGATGAATTTAGAAATCCTGACTCTCCGGTAAAGCTCATTAATCTGATGGAAAATTATGATTTAAAAATGAATTATAAGAATTTTGACAGCACAAAATTATATAGTGCAATTTATCAAGCAGGAATTACAAATGATGCAGATATGGACATTGCATTTGATATGATTAAAAAACGGTTCCATTCGGATATTATTTCAGAAGAAGCAAGAATTAAAACCTTGTCCGGCAAGTATAAATTAAATCCGGAATCAATAGAACATTCTGACAATGTTATAAACAAAATCAAACAGATGGCAGATAACGGCGAAAAAATTTCAGCAGAAGATATTGATCTTCTGATTGAAACTAACGCTCCTGATATGCGCGCCCTTGATAATATTAAACAACGAATCTACGATGAACCTGAATTACAGGATATTTTGAACGACAATCTCCATCTGGATGTTTATTCAAATCCGAAATACAAAGGATTTGAACACGAAATTCCGACAGCAATGGAAATATTTGACAAGATTATGGCAGATGTCAAAAACGGAGAACCTCTTACTCTGGACTTAATTAATAAACATTATAATGAAATAGATTCAGCCCTCAGACAAAAAGGAGGCTATGTAAGCACGGACACTTTATGGGTGCTTCAGGATGCAATCCGCTCTCATAAAACATTAGGACCTATAAGTGCTGATTTTATAGACGATTTTGTCAAAGGCGGATTTGATACTTAACCGTAATTGACACAATCAGGTCTTAATTGTAAAATCAGGGTATGGCAGATGTATCTATTATCGTTCCGGTTTACAATGTTGAGAGTTATCTTGCAATGTGTCTTGATTCCTTGACCTGCCAATCGTTTGAAGATATTGAAATCATCTGCATTAATGATGGTTCAACAGATAACTCGTTAGAAATTCTGGAACATTATCAAAAATTTGACCGCAGAATAAAAATAATAAACAAAGAAAACGGCGGGCTTTCCTCAGCACGCAATGCTGGAATAAAAGCAGCAAACGGAGATTATATTTTGTTTGTGGATTCTGATGATTGGATTTCTTCTAATGCTGTTGAGCGGTTATATGAAAATGCCCAAAAGAATAATTCGGATCTTGTTATTTTTGATTTTTGCTGTTGTGACTACAGTACAAACCGCAGCATAATCACAACAATTGAAAATTATCACGGGAAATATGAAAACAAACCATTTAACAAAAATACAATTGAAACGAGAGCATATAAATATATTCCTGTATCAGCCTGGTCTAAATTATACAAAACGGATTTAATAAAAGGGAAAATCGAATTTTATGAAGATATAATATTTGAGGATGTACCGTTTTGGGCATATATATATTCACATGCCAAACGCATAACCTATTTGGCAGAGCCGTTATATTTCTATCGAAAAAATCGGGAAGGCTCCATTATGTGCACCAAAGGAGAAAAATTCTTTGATATTATAAAAGCGTATGACAGAGTTGAAAGTATATTAAAAGACTCCGGCGACTGGGACAAATGTAAACCTGCAGTTCAATTATTGATGGTGATGGATTTTATACTCCGGCTTTATTCAATCGCTCCGGAATTTAGAGAAGAATTGTTTAACAGAATAAAATCTTTAAATAAAAATATTGACGAATTTTTATTTGAGGAGAGTTCATTTGCACAAATAGAACGCGCAAGCGTTGAAAAGTTCAAACTTTTAAACTCTGTTGACTATAAAACCTTCAACAAAATACTTTTTGAGGTAAAAAATGACTGAACTGCCAAAAATATCCGTAATTATTCCTGTTTATAACACCGGAAAATATATAACAAAATGTTTGGATTCCATTATTTTCCAGACCTATCCGAATTTGGAAATAATTTGTATTGATGACGGTTCAACGGACAAAAGTATTGAAATAATAACAGAATACTCAAACAACGATAACCGGATACACCTGTACCGGCAGGAACACAACGGAACAAGCACTGCAAGAAATCTGGGAATGGAAAAAGCTTCCGGAGATTATTTTTCGTTTATAGATTCCGATGACTGGATTTTTCTGACTCTGTACCAAACATTTGCTGACACTCTGGAAAAAATCGGCAGGGATATAGATATTTTTATGTTTAATGCTTCCAGTTATATAAAAGGTCAAAATGATACAATCCCTAAAAAATTTTTTGAATTAACCGACTGGAACAGCCGTGCAGACAAATATGCATTGTACACATTTGACGATTGCCAGCGGCCTTTTTCCAGAAATTTATCCGCCGCAAATAAAATCTACCGCAGAAAATTTTTGGAAGAAAACAATATTACATTTCCGCAAAACCTGAAATATGAAGATCAATTTTTCGGAATTAAAAGTTTTTTAAACGCAAAATCAATAATAATAAATGATGAAATATTTTATCGATACAGGAATATGACAGAAACATCTTCCACCCTTGAAGTTACCCCGAAAGTTTTTGACATATTTAAAATAATTGATTTGATTGAACAGGAAATTTATCGTTTGATGATGTACGAATCATATAAATACGCACTGTTCCAATACAAATTTAATACATACACTTCTCATTACAGATACTGCCCTGAAGATATGCGCAGAATGTACTTTGCAGAAATGAAAAAAAGATTGATTGCAGGAGAAAAACAAAGTTTGGATTCAAGAATTTATACAAAATTAAGAAATTACGAAATATTTGAAAAAGTAAAAAACAGCAGTTTTGAAGAATTCAACTCCTATATGAAATCCATAAACAGAATATAAAATTCAAAACCGGAATTTTGTGTAAATATATGTAACCATATTACTTTTTTCGCCCATAGTAAGATATCTTTGAGATATAATACAACAAAAGGAGAAAACATGATTAATAAAATTCAAAGCAGTTCTGTAAGTTACGGAAACAAAGGGAATATTATAATTTATTCGTTTGAGAATCCCAAACACAAATATTTATATAACGATGTACTCAAACTTGTAAAAAAGAATCAGGTCAGTGCTAATTTTAAACGGGACGAAATTGAAATTTCACCATCTTCTGAACAGCAAAAAACATTAAAAAAAGAATTAAACAAATTGAATATTAAATACTCTGCCGACACAACAGAAAACGAAACTAAACAAAAACAAAATCCTATTTTAATCAAACTGCATAGTTTTATCGAAAAATTTGTTGATATACATTAAACATAAATAACTCTAAAAAGCGGATTTGAAATCAAATCCGCTTTTTTAATATAACCTTACCGGAATTACAATTATTTCAGTGTTATTTTGTGAAAATGTTTTTTACCTTTGCGGATTTTTAATCCGGCTTTTACTTCATCCGGAGTAAAAGCGGTATCAAGAGTTGAAATAACTTCATCATTGACACTTATTCCTCCTTGATTTATAAGCCGTTTTGCTTCCCCTTTGCTTGAAGCAAATTTACATTTTACAACAATATCAGTAATACTTATTTTACCATCGGTGAAATCAGTCATATCAAGTTCTGTTGAAGGCATATTTGCACTGTCGCCGTTTCCTCCAAACAGGGCTTTTGCAGCATCTTTTGCTTTTTGCGCCTCTTCCTGACCGTGAACAAGGGCTGTCAATTCAAACGCAAGGATTTCTTTTTTCTCATTAATCCGATTATCTTCCCACTGTTCCATTTTTTCGATTTCATCAAGCGGGATAAAAGTGAGCATTTTCAGACATTTCATAACATCCGCATCATCAACATTTCTCCAGTACTGGTAAAATTCAAACGGAGAAGTTTTTTGAGGATCAAGCCATACAGCACCTTTTGCGGTTTTACCCATCTTTTTGCCTTCACTGTTCATTAAAAGAGTAATCGTCATTGCATAAGCATCTTCGCCTGATTTTTTACGGATTAATTCTGTGCCGGCAAGCATGTTGCTCCACTGGTCATCCCCGCCGAACTGCATATTACAGCCGTATTTATTATGGAGATAATAAAAATCGTAAGCCTGCATAATCATATAGTTAAATTCAAGAAAACTTAACCCTTTTTCCATTCTTTGCTTGTAGCATTCAGCGCGCAGCATATTGTTTACCGAAAAACAAGCACCGACATCTCTTAAAACATCAATATAATTAAGCCCTAACAGCCAGTCCGCATTGTTAACCATAATTGCAGCATCTTCGCCGAATGTGATAAATTTTTCCATTTGTTTCTTGAAACAATCAGAATTATGCTTTATAACCTCGGGTGTCATCATAGAGCGCATATCTGTTCTTCCTGAAGGATCTCCGATATAAGCGGTACCGCCGCCGATTAAAACAACAGGTTTGTTTCCTGCCATCTGCAGTCTTTTCATTAAGCATAATGCCATAAAATGCCCGACATGAAGAGAATCCGCCGTAGGATCAAACCCTATATAAAATCTTGCACCGCCGTTATTTATTAAATCTTTTATTTCTTCTTCGTCAGTTACCTGCGCAATCAATCCGCGCGCCTGTAATTCTTCAAAAATAGCCATTATTATCTCCTATCTTTCTCTCATTTCCTTAAACTTAACTTTACATTAAATACTTCTTTATTTCAATAATTTTGTTGAGGGCTTAAAAAACATTCCTATCGGAAACAAAACAAGCAGTGTTTACTTTTTTACGGGCATATTGTATAATAGTAATATCGGGAGGCTTTATAACAGAAGGTAGATAAGAAGTATGAATTTAAACAAATTATCCGTACTCGGGATGGCTTTACTTATGCAAATATTAACCGTAAATGCTCAAGCATCTGACATTTCCGGTGTGGATGCTATACAGTCGGGGAATTCTTCCATTTACAATATTAACCCATCCAAAATAAATTCTTCCGGTATCGGTTTCAGGCAGTATGATAATTTTGAACTTTCAAAAGGCGATGCCGCTAATTTTATAATGTCTGATATTTCTAAATTTGTAAATCTTGTTGATTCAAAAGTAAGCATCAATGGTCTTGTGAATACGGTTAACCCGGATTTTTCAAAATCTAACGGAGGTTTGGTATTTATATCACCTGAGGGTTTTGTTGTCGGCTCAAGCGGAGTGCTGAATGTAGGTTCTCTGTCCGTTTACACGCCTGATACAAACACTTACGGAAAATTAACTTCAGATCTTACAGACTCAATTACAAATAATACAGATACTTCATTTTCGCTGAATCCGTCATCTGTTACTTATGGCAGCGGTGTTATTACAATAGACGGCAGTCTTATTGCCAGCGGGGACATAAATCTTAATTCAAAAGAAATAAATATCGGCAAAAGCGCGAATCTTATAAATGGTATCAATACAAATAACACCTTCATGAACAAAACTCCCGATACAAGCACTATTGAGTATGCAAAACCTGAAGATATTTTTACATCACTTGTAAATACCGGTGAAATTTCGTTTGATAATGCAAACATAACTCTTCAAAGCAATAATGGAGATATTAAAATCGGCGGACTTGTTGATGCGAAAAACGGAGATATAAACATTACCGTTAAGGAAGGAAATCTTGTAAACGCAGGTTCAACTGATATATTACTTGCCTCTGCCGGAGATTTAAATGTAACTGTCACAGGCGGAAAAGTCGGTGATTTACCTCCTGTCAGCACCACAGGCACTCAGGTTCCCGATTTGACTAAATCCGTAAATATTCAAGCAGGCGGAGATGTTAATATAAAATCAGATGGTGCTGTAAATATTACCGGACTTAATAAAGATTTGGTTATAGATAATATTACATCAGGAGATGTTATCTATCTGAATGTTGATAAAACACCTGATTTTTTGGGTGATAATCCCGGAATATACAGCAGCCAAAACCATCAGGACGGAACGCCAAATGTTTCCGCCGGCGGGAATATAATAATTCATTCAAGCGGTGACATAGGAAGTAAAACAAACGGCGGAAGATTTACTTTGAGTTCACAGGCGGATGCTCAACAATTCAATACATCCAGCTGGCATACGGACAAAGTTAATTATACTCCGTTTTCGGGTGAAGGTATTGAAATCCGTTCAGAACAAGGAGATATTTATATAAAAAATAATGACGCTGCATCAAATATAAAAGAAATTTCCGCTCAAAACGGCAGTATTGATGCCCAATTTAAAGGTGATACTTATATAGAAAATATTTCTGCGCCTGAAAATATTGAAGTTACAACGCAGGGAAATTCTCTGTATGTCAAAAATTTAGACAATACTTCAAACACTGCTGAAACAGGCAAAGCCTCATTGAAAGCACTCGGTCTAAATGAGAATATTGAAAATTCTTCAGATTCAACAGTAATTTTAAAAAACGG
>CALUYV010000071.1 GCA_944325095.1 Candidatus Gastranaerophilales bacterium
TTTCATAAAATAGTTTAATTACAAAAATCAGTTTGATTACAGACATTTATAAATAAGATTTTTGTCTTTAATTTCTACAAATTTTTTGTAAATGTAAGGAATATCGATTGAAATTTCTCCATACTGTTCATCAGGAATAAGACTGTAATCATTTATAAAATTTTTATCCAGCATAACTTTATACTGTCCGGGGGATATTCCCGAAAAATAATAATTCCCTTCATCATCTACTGTGGAGTATGCAACTTCTGTCCCGTCAGTATCATAAAGTGATACTATAAAATCTGTTATGTTCATTTTCCTATCAAAATCATCGGTTATTTCAAGTTTTCCTGTTATATTTCCCACAGAACTTTTTAACGGAAATTCTACACGAGTTGTTTTTTGTGGCTCAACGTAGATGTATTCATCGGAATTCCTTTGTGCAGAAAGGTTTGCGTGCATGTTGTCGGAATCAAGACTTACATTATAGAAACCTTTTTCAACACTTTGTAAATCACAAAAACCGCTTCGTTTTGTAATGATAGGGTTGCTTTTCCAGCTTACTTTAATCGGAACATTAGAAACTTTAATATCTTTCTTGTCAAATATTCCGTTGTTGTTTTTGTCTATGTATGCTACAACTTCGACAAAGCCTTGATTTGGTGATGTTGTTCCGATAGATTGCAGTCCGTTATCGGTAAACGCAAACGTATCATTAACCGTAAGATTTATTGAATGTCTGGCATTTGACGGAATGTACATATTGTTAAAGATATACCCCATTGCGGTATTATATTGATAATTCAGACTCACTATCATACCTGTTCTTGTTCTGTATCCAATTGCCGCACTATATGTACAGCCGTTATCAAGTCCTTGATATTTGTAGCCGAGTCCGAGTCCGAGCAAAAATCTTTTAAATTCGGGGAACTGATAATTTATTCTTATCATATTATAATCATTTGAAGCTCCGTTTGATTCATAAGATACAGTATCATGTCCAAGTTTTATCGCCCCTTTGTTTTTGGGCAATCTGTAATTTAAGTTTGCGTATGTCGAGTTGTATGAGCTTTTAAATCCGTTTGCCATGCTGAAATTTGATGAGTATTGCGTGTCATAGGCATTCCCCATATGTCCTGCTTCAACGGATAGATTTTGTTTTATGTTTTTGGATACATTCAGGTTATAGTAGTAATTCAGGTTATGTCCAACTGTATTTTCTCCGTATCTGATATTTCCGTTAAGTCTCATTCTTGTGTTGCCCAATATTTTTGCCCCTGCGTTAAAATGCGCTTCATCAAATGATGTAAGACCTCCGGTGTATTTATTATCAAGGTTTGAATAGTATCTGGTATAACGCAAATTGGCATTTAAGCTGTCTTTTGCATAGGATGCACCGATTTCTGCCCCCAGCCTGTCGCAGATAAACCCCGAATCTGAACCGGCCACGTAATAATCAGGTGATTGTTGATACAGTCTGAGTTTTAATGTTGAATTTTTATAATCAAAAATGTTTTCTAATGAGAGAGAATATCCGGGTGAGTATTGGTTTTCATTGTAATTAAAATCCTTCATTATAGACGCTGCTGCAAGAGCATTTAAACTGTAATATTTATTTTTATACAGGTTTAATGTGTTTATTACGCTTAATCCCTCCATTGTGTTCGGATTTCTGTAAACTCCTGAAGACAAAATGGAATAATCATTGTTAAAACCTGATATAAAGAGTGCGTTATCATTTCTTTGAAGAATTTTATCGTAAATTATTTTTGTATCAAGTTTCATCGTATCTGACAACCCGTACTGTCTGTTCGCACCTGCTACCAGTTTTTTTGATGTCATCTGGTATATGTAACCGTTTGAGCTGAAGAGCCTGTTGTTGTAACCGGAAATTCCGGCGAAAAATCTGTTTTTGGATTCGCCCTTTTTTAAAAATTCAGTCTCCTCCTGATTGCGGTCTTTTTTTATATACTGGTCATAGTCTGATATCTGTGCTCCGATAAGCATAGTCCCTATTGAATTATATTTATCTTTCAAACCAGACACTTGTCCGAGTTCGTAATAATAATCTTTAAATTTATTTTTGTATGTAAAGCTCAGACCTCCAAATGAAAAAAATCTTTCTGCATAATTATTGGTATTGAAATTTAAAGCGTAATCTCCGTCATACAGTTTTCCTTTTAAGCTCATACGTGTATTATTGTTAAACATAACGTTATTCTGGCTTGCATTTAAGTAGACTTGTTTGGTTGAATCACTCATCATTGAATTATTTATTTCAAAGGTATCAAATGAGAGATTTCCTTTTTCTTTTGGATTTATAGTTTTTGGGGGAGGTGTTGTTTTATCGTCAGATATAATTTCAGAGGACGATTCCAAATTTTTATTAATAACACTGACGCATAAAGATACTGCATCTATTGTAATTTCAGAGTCAAAAATTTTTGATGCAGTAATTGCATCAATAAAAAATTCATCAGTTTCAATAATTCCGTCTTTTTTAAATTTAGGCATAGAGTTTATTGAATTCCCGTTTATAAAAACACCTTTTTTACTCACGATGATTTCATTGCCTCCGGAAGTGAAAAAAGTAATTTCTTTTGCTGAATGATTTTCTTTGAATGGAATTTTTAAAATTTTTGCGGTCTGTTTTACAGGTACATAAACTCTGTTAGATGTATCCATGTACACTTCAATATCACTGTAGTCCGAATTATTAAGTTCAAGTCCGCTGACGGTTGTTTCATCCGAATATGTGCATATGCAGCACGGAAAAAATAACAAAAAAGCCGCAAGTATAATTTTTTTCATCAGGGTTTCCTGTAGATATTCAGGGTAATGACAGCTTCATAAACACCGGCTCCGTCATCTTCCAGAGAATATGTTCCTGCAAGCGGAGTATTTCCTATATGCTGTGATATATTAAAATTTTGTTTCCCTTCACTTAAAAATTTGCAGCATAAATTACCGTTATAATTCTGATATGAAGTTTGAAATTCCGCATTTTTTATAACCGGATACGCAATCATATTTTTATTACTTTGCGGAGAGCCTGAAGAAATATCTGCAAGAGATGCCATATCAGGCAATCGTTCTCTATTTGCAAGTATTAAATACAATTCACCGTCTTTAAAAAAATATCCGTTTTTTTCTCCTGCTTCAGTATTTATTGTACTTGATATTACAAAATCATACGTGTTGTCATCACCGTTTGTTTTGATGTTAAAAACGGCTTGCAATCCGTTATGAAAGCCGGTTTGAGGGTTTATGGTGCTGTTATTTGCTGCTGTAGGTACGTTATTTACAATAGCGGCTGACGGGATAATAACTGTCAGAATGCTGTCTGTTACGCAGGCGCCGGAACAGACCGGCGCTGCTGCTAATAACAGTAATAAAAGTGTAATCAAATTACGTTTCATTTAAGAATTGTCCTATGTTGTTGTATCTGTCAGGATAATATAAGCTTCATAATTTCCTGCGCGGTCATCAAACGAATAAGTTGTACTGTCGACGGCTGTAGAAATAGTTGTAAGTGCTGTTGTAACACCTTGATCTACGCTGAATTCATATTGCTTTTTGGCATCATTAAATTCAGGATCTCCGGTATTTTTCCCCTGAAGATCCACATTTGCAATAGGATATGCGATGGCATTCTGGTTATTTTCAGGTGTGGCAGATCCGCTTGTAATATCTGTAATGGCAGCCGCAGACGGTCTCATTGTTGTATGTCCTAATACAAGATATACAACTCCTGCTTTTTTGAAAAAACCTGGCATTGCAGTGCCGCCGTCAGCAATAGTTTCTGCCTTTAAGTACAAATTGAGTTTGTCATTTGAACTGATGGTAAATTTTGAAGTGATAGTATTTTCAAGTTCACCGGTTTCAGGTTTTATATTGCTGTGCAGACCGCCTTCTTCTGCTTTAATATCCACGTAAGCAGGTAATGTTGCCTGTACTGTTTGTCTTGCAAAATTCTCCGCATGCGCACATGTGCCGGTTGCAGCAAGCATTAACATAGCTGCTAGAATTTGTTTTTTTCTCATTTGTCCTCCTTTTTTAAATTGAGTTTTCTACATGAAACTGTGTTTCTTTTATTAAGTTTTTGTTTTCCCCTTTTTCGTTTTTATATATGAGGATAACTTTAAAAATATAGTCTCCTTCCTGCAGATTTTCAGGAATTAATCCTGTTTCTGTAAAGATTCCATTTGCTCTTATCGTATTGCTGTTCACCGGAAATTCTTTGATTAACTGATTGTCTTTTATAATTTGTGCTTTCCCGTGGTAGCGGACTTTACTGTTACCTTTTGCACTAAGGTTCATTTTGTAAACGAGGTTGTTATTGTTTTTTTCAATCTTTAAATCATCAAAGCTGCCAACTTTTATAACCCGTCCTTTATCAATATAAATCGGTATTCCCAATCTGGTTTTTACTATCAGCCTTGTATTCAAATTTTTGTTTGCATTTGGCAGCATTATTTCTTTAGCTGCAACATCTTCAATAAACATTACCATTCTGGATTCACCGTCAGGAAGGTTTTTTAAATCGGTAAAAGTTACTCTGACAATTTGCGGAACTCCGTTTTTTAAAGTAAATTCATTCGGGACAAATCGCGCGTGCGAAATTAGATTATCAGCATTGTTTGAAACCGGTTTTGCATCCATTTTCCCTTCATCTGTAATAGTGAAATATTCAGGGTAAAGTTTAAATCTGACGGTTTCATTTTTGTCTGCCTGTACCGAGAATGATGTTGTTAAATAATTTCCTCTGCTTTTATTTGCATTCAACTCAATCAATGTCGGCATTACCTTGACGGTCGCAAATGCAGGAGTGATTTGCAATAAAAATATTAACAGTATAACAAATCGTCTTATAAAATTTTTCATGTCATTCCCTTTCCAATATGTAAGTAAACGGATTTTGTCTAATGCACTCTTTGAGGTAATTGTCGGAATTCGTATTTTTGAAAGAATATTCTATGGTAATATAGGCCGGGGCTTTGTTGCCGTTTTGAATGCCTTCAAGTGTAGGCTCTCCTGATGCAAGAAGATATTTTTGATTTGGCAGAATTCTTGTAATGTTTTGTTCGTAGGCAGAAACTTTACCGGATACGTTTTTTAATTGAAAATAATATTCACAATTTTCATCATCAAGATTAGACGTTCTCAGCCACAATTTCCATTTTGTATTTGAGATTAAATCAAGTCTTACATCATTTTGATTTTTTATATATGACTGATTGTTAAAAATATCTTCTTCAGTTAGTACAATTACAGGTTCTCCGCTATGCGATATAACTGAATGTTTATCATCAATAATAAACGTGAATAAAAATTCGCATTCGTAGTCCGGAGTCATATCTGTTTTATTCAAAAATCTCAGAAGTGTTGTGTATGTACCAGCAGGTAATTCTCCGACATCTTCAAGTTTCAGGCAGAGATTTTTTTGTACTGAACCTGAAGCATTCAATGTATCAACATAAAAATTCTGCCAGCTGTTGTTGCTTATCTGAAACTGTTCTCCGTCGCAAAGCAGATATAGGTTTGTAATCGGAATTTTTATATTTCTATCTTCATTGTTGGTTATAAAATTATCCGCAGACATAATAAAAAGTCTTGACGCTCCCATTTGCGTATACGTAAGATTTACATTTGCGGTTACATTATTTTCCGTAATAATCGGGAATCCGCTTATTTCTGCTCTAAAGTGCGGATTAGCATAAGCTTTCGGATATATTATTAAAGAAAATAATATTATTATTGTTATTATGATGTTTCTCATTTTTTTGTAAATCCTCAAGTATTTTATAAATTTTTGTTTTGCATAAATAATCCGCTTACCGATTAAATCATCAGAGGAATACATATTGTGTCCTGTAAGACAATTTATTTAATAGGTAAATAACGTTAGAGTTTTGAGTGGTGAAATTTATGAAAAAATATTTAGTTTTACTAATGGTAATGTTATTAAACACAGGATCGGTATTTGCAGAAAAAAATGCTGCCCAGATTGTGCAGGCTGAACTCCCTGAGGTTATGCATATTGAAAAAATAATAGTAGAAGGGACTGAATATGAGAAAGATGACATACTTACCAATATAGATATAAAAAGTGTTGAACAGATAAGTGAAACATGTTACAGATTAAATCTCAGTCCTTTTACGATAAGAATACATACAAACCTTGCAGAACCGATACAGGTAAGCGCAAAATTTGAAGACTGTTGCAGTACCTGCGGAAGATATCCTATGAAAAATGAGGATTTGTCAATAACACCATCTTCATATACAATCCAAAATCCGCACGATAAAATTGAAACAGATTTTTTTACGCCGCATGTTCTTGCACATGATGATACTGTTTGTACAAGTTATAATGCCAAATTAATAATTACACTCGGAAGGGTTTAAATAGGATGATAAAAAAAATTTTAACGTTGTTTATCATAATCACATTAATAGCACCTGCAGCATTTGCAAGAGTTGGGAATCCGTCATTTGTTTTTGCTATAGACGATTATTTCCGTGATGCAGATTCGTCGAATTCAGGCGGTAATAATGGTGGAGGATTGTCCGGCGGAGCAATTACTGCAATAACTTTAGGTTCAATTGGCGGAGCCGCGCTTTTGGGGCTGGGCGGATGGCTTTATAAAAAAAAGACGGCAGAAAGTCTTACCGCTGCCTGTATCCGAGGATCGAAAAATCCGCTGGTGCCTTTTTGTATGGAAACCAATCCTGAGGCAGAATTTTATGCACGTATCAATAATAATTACCCTTATTTGAAAAAGGCGTTAAGCCTAAATGAAATTCATTACTGTCCGGATTCTAAATATTTGCTTATATATGATACGCCTATTGATAAGCGAAAATTTGATTCCGTAAAATTTGAAATTCCACAAGGTACAAAGTCTTTAAATATTACTCAGGTGAGCGACCCTTTTAATCCGAAAGATTTAACAGCTGAACTTTTTTTGTATAAAAATGAAACAAATACAACAGAGCCTTATATGGCAGAATTAAAGAACATCTCGGAGAAATCTTCAGAGAAAAATGGAATCATCATGAAAACTTTAAGTCTGGATTTTCAAAACTATCCTTATGCGGCATACGTTGTATCAAATTACTCAGACAAAAAAATCTACGCAGTTGTAATAGAATTTATATTTCGCAATATGAAACTGAAACACTTTTATCTGAAGTAGAAACAAATGTACAAGATTTAGAAAAAGATGTATTAAGAGTGCAGAAT
>CALUYV010000072.1 GCA_944325095.1 Candidatus Gastranaerophilales bacterium
TTTAAGCACTTTTCTTTCTGTATTCTTCTGTTCCAGGAAATTCCGAAGAGCCTGTTCTGAGTTTTGTAATCAGGTATTGTGTTTTAGGAATTATTGTTGATAAGAACAGTGCGGAAATTACAAAACCGCTGCCCCAGTTAATAGCATTCATCTTGAGGTTGTGATTAGAAACTTTATGCAGCAATCTTTCTGTTATTTCGCCGGCATTGGTTTTTCTTGCTGTTTCAATAACATTTTGTATATAATCAATCAATTCCTGCTTATGTTTATCCAGATCACTTTGAGCAATGAATTTATATTTATTCATAAATTTCTTGCCAAATCTTGTCTTGAAGAATTCCTGCAAGAACTCAGGATTATTAATATGACCGCCGTTAAGAATATCTTTAACCTGTCCTGAGGTCAAAATAGCCTGTCCTTTTATTTCCGGCTGGAGTTTTGACATTTTTTCGGCAATTTCTTCATAGGATTTCAATTCATTTTCAGGTACAAGAGTTTTTAATTCTTCTTTAAATTTATCAAGAGTTATAATTTTAATATTCTTTCCTGAGAATTTATCCTTGAGAGATTCAGGTATTTCTTGTTGTTTGCCGAGCATATCCTGAGCAAATTCTTCAATTGAAACTTTTGGAGAGCCTTTGCTTATTAAATACTGTTCCATATATTTGGTTGAAAATTCTGCTGATACCGGATCTAATCTTGTTCCGTTTCCGTTTTGTTCAAGTTTATTTAACCAGGTATTCATATTTACCATATTAAACATATAGAAATAAATTGAACTCAAATCCCTGAACAAAATTTCAACCCGTTCATCGTTATTTCTTGCAGAAATCGCTCTGCCTGATGCGGTTCCGGCATCGACGGAAAGAAGTTTATAATTTCTGTCGCTTTCAAATTTATTTGCAATTGATAATAAATTAAGTCCGAAAGATATATCTTTTTTCTTTTCTTGTTCATCTTTAGATTGTGCAAAAGTCTGCATAGAAGGTGCCGCAAAGAACGGTTTAGTTCCTGTTGAAGGATTTTCCTGCGGGATATTATCATTTTTGTGATAAGAACGCGTAATCGCCTGATTTATTTTTGGCAGACAAAAACCTATAAAGGCATTAGCCAGCAGAATACTTGAAATAACTTTAATAAATTTAAATCTGGACATAGTCTTTTCAAGAATATTATATTTCTGCAGATAATTACCAAGCGGATTGCGGACATCGTCACTTGCTATATCAACGACAACATTCGGGAGTTTAAGAATTTTCTGCCCGATTTTTTCAAAGAGCCAGTTTAAAGCGGTAACTCCGCCGAGCCAGAAAACAGCACCCGAAAATTCTTCCGTAATTCTTTCTCTTGCTTCGTCAAAGCCGCCTCTTTGGTATGCCTGATATGTTCTGCCGCCTTCTACAAATGCTTCAAGTGCAATAACAGGCAAAAAACCATCACTTGCCATTTTGGCTACAAAGTTTCTTGCCATTGGCATGTGTGTATTGGCTATAGGTATTTTTATCGGTTTAATTGCCATTATCTGTTTTTCTTTCTTTTGTTATAAAACCTGTCAAAAATAATTTTGCCTTTAGGGGAATGTAAAAGTAATATTTTGTTACATAAAAATATCCGGTATCCCTATTATATTGTGAAATATTGTGATTATTATATATATGTTACAAATGTTAAGTTAAAGATTTTATTAATAGCAAATATAATTATGTTTATTTTTGTTATAATTGTAGCGGAGAAATTTATGATTATACAAAATTCGGCATACAATAATTATTTCAGACCAGGGAATATATACGGTAATAAAAAACAAGAAGAACAAACCCCGTTAACTCAAAAACAAAAAAGGATTATACTGGCTTCTTCTGCGATGGGTGTTGCTCCTGTATTGGCAGTGCTGGCAGCAAGAAAAGGATTTTCTTTAAATCCTGCCAGAATCATAAAAACACCGGTTAAAGATTGGGCAATATTTAAATATGCCCCGAAAGACAAATCTATTCAGTTTGAAACTGCAGAAAATATGGCAATTGCTTTAGGTTCTGTCTTAGGCGGGTTTATAGGCGGCGCAATTGTTGATGATAAATCTAATTTAAAAGCCAAAAAAAGAGAAATTCTAAACCAGCTTCTCGGAAATGCAATTGTTCCGATAGCATGTGTCGGCGGCGGTGCAGCATTTTATGCCAAACATCAAGACAAAATAGAAGGATTTATGCCGCAAATCAAAAATAAATCCGGAAATACGATATTAGATAAAGTCTTTAAAAATAATTCTAAACAGGTTGTTTCCGTATTAAATAAAATTTTGAAAAAAATTCCTAATGTGGCAGGAACTTTTGGATTCCTCGGGATAGGTGTATATATCGGCAACCGTGTTTCTAATTTTATAAATAACAAGATATATCACAAGAAAGTTGACCGTAAGGTAAAAGTTTCTGACTTTGCTCCGCATGTGGATGATTTATGTCTTGCAGCATCAATGATGAACAAAGAGTCTTGCTTTGGTTCAGTGATTGGCAGAATAATACCTCTGGCACTGCTTGTTCCTGGTTATCAGACCGGTATTGCACGCGAAAAGAAATAAAACAAGGCAGAACAAAACCCTCGTTTCGGTAAACGACAGGTAATTTTTGCCAAAAAGAAAGTCTCATCATATGATAAGACTTATAAATATACATTTACCCCACACACATATTAACATATAAAAAATTTTTTGTCAAGTCGTATAGTTTCTTAAAAATTTGACTTCCTTAGAAACATTACAAAAACCTGATTTTGGGTAAATTTTGACTTGTTTAAAAAAATTATTATATACATGTACAAAATACATCAAATGTATGATTTTTATCAAAAACATTGATGAAAATTGTCAAAAATCCGATGGTATTAATAATATAACATACAGAGGTAGTAAGTAAGATGAGAATAAATACCGGAATTCAATATAATGACAGCGGTTTGACCGCTTCAATAAGGGCGATGCATCTTGACAGTGAAATCATCGGTATAAGTAATGAAAATATCGGAGGATTTGATAAAGTCGGATATCAGCGGAAAGAGGCAGTTGTATCATCATTTGCGGAATATTTGGGAGTGCATGCGCTTTCCACAACACGGGATGATAAGGTCGGACGTATTGCAGTTTCACCGAATCCGCTGGATTTAGCACTTGCAAATAAAGGCTATTTTCAAACCCAGACACCTAACGGAGTAAAACTTTCCCGTGACGGTCGTTTCCAGATTGATAAAACCGGTACTCTCGTTACTCTGGAAAATGCTAAGGTTTTGTCTAATTCAGGGACATCTATTATATTCCCTTTCATACCGCAGGATTTAAAAGAGGTAAAGATTGACAACCGGGGGAAAATTACGATGTTCAATCCTCAAACGCAAAAACATGTTCTAATCGGACAGATAGGTGTTGTCGATAGCAACGGTATGGCTGTATTAGAACCGAATGTTAAACAGGGTTACAGCGAGTATTCAAATGTATCGCTGGAAACGGAATTTTTATCAATCATGCCGTATATTAAAAATTTTGATGCTAACAGACAAATGTTTATGCTTCAAAACTCGGTATTAGGTAAAACTATAACGCAGTTAAGTCAATAACAGGTAGAGGTTTCAGATGTATAATTTACAAGGAATAATTCAAAAAGGTACAAATAACGCACTTGTTCAGTTTGAAAAATTCGGACAAATAGCAAATAATTTGTCAAATTACCAGACAAACGGATATAAAGATGTCCAATTTGAACAAATTATGAAAGAGGACGGTTATTTGACAGGTGCTGTCAGAACGAATTATACACAGGGTTCAATAAGAATAACAAGTAACCCTTATGATGTGGCAATAGACGGCGTTGGTTATATCCCTGTTGTATCTCCGGAAGGCGATGTTCAATATACAAGGGACGGTGCATTTAAGCAGGGCAAAAACGGATATTTGACAACAAGTGACGGATGGATTGTCGGAGAAGGTATAAAAATTCCTTCCAATTGCTATAAATTTGTAATCAAAGAAAACGGTGATGTTTATTCTTATGATACTAGAGGCCCTAAAGCCGAAAAAATAGGTACTATTCCGCTTGTCAGATTTGACAATCCTGCCGGCATGGAACAGGCAGAAATGAATCGTATGAAGCCGACAGAAGATGCAGGTGAAGCAAGACTTGTTAAAAATCATGATTGTTTCAGACAAAACAATCTTGAAACATCTAATGTAAGTATTTATAATTCTGCAACTGATTTATTGAGATTGAATGCTTCAATGCTTGCCAGTATGCAGATGATGAAACTTGCAGATACAATGTATAACAAGGCAATAAACATCAGAGAAGCGTAGTAATTTAATGAAAGGTATAAAATTATGTACACATCTTTAGATAGTATGGGTAAAGTTTCATTGATGATGGACTTAATCGCACAACGACAAAAAGCATTAGGTTCAAATATTGCCAATGTTGATACTCCCGGATATATAAGACAGGATGTAAATTTTGGACAGTATCTTAGTTCAATGAACAGTCCTCTTGAAACAAAACTATCGGAAAAACTCGGGCCGTCCGCAATAACACTGGATTATTCGGCAGAGCCGGTAAATGTTGGAAATGAAATTCTGCAAATGCAGGAGAATTCTATTTTTTATTCAATGGCGACAAGAAGAATGACAAATATTGTAACGGAAATGAAAACGGTTATAAATGTCGGAAAATAATGAATGACAGGCAGGTGATATAAATGGGTATAATGGATACAATTGATATTGGTGCAAAGGCATTGCAGGTACATGGCAAAAGGATAGATGTCCATGCCAAAAATATTGCAAACCTTGATACACCGAATTATGTAAGAAAAATTCCTGTGCTTAATGCCGTTGATGATGTATCTTTTCAGGGTGTAATGAATGCCATGAAAGAAGATGTTTTCGGTGTGGGAACTCTATCATACCTGCAGGGGGGAGTATCTTTTACCGGTGTAGTTGAAGACCCGACTCTTGGTGAGAGAATATACAAGCCGGGTCATCCTGATGCTGATGAAAACGGTTATATAAGGCAGTCAAATGTTAATGCTATGGTAGATATAGCAGATGCACTTGTTGCCCAAAGAGCTTATGAAGCAAACCTTGCAGTGGTAAATATTTCCAAAACAATGGCACAAAGAGCAATAGAAATCGGAAAATAACATAATTACAATGATAAATAAACAAGAAAGAAGATTAAGAAAATACCAGAATGATTTTACAAATAAATTTGTGCAAATAATGTCTGTTCAAGTTTCCGCATGGAAAGAAATTCAAAAGGAAAAACAGCGGAGCCTATACAGTATAACATCAATATTGATTTATCTCGGAGTTTCTTTATTTGCATATATTCCCGGCAAAAATGAAACAAATTATGATTTACAATTTCACTTTTATTTATCGGTAATATTTTTTATATGTGTTGTCATCGGGAATATTATAAGTACAAATAAAGACTATCAAAATTCAATCAAGAGTATGCTTTTTCCGTCGCTTGTTAAAATTTTTGGGGATGATGTGCATTATATATGCAGTTATACTTCTTGTATGACTGATGCTTTAACTAACAGTTATATAAATAAAGAAGATATATCAAATATTATTACTGATTTGGGACAAAATTCAGGTAAATGTACATTATATCGAATAACTAATAATATTATCCAAGATTCACAACTATACACAAAAGATATAACCGAAAGAGAAGATGATGACAGGTTTTACGGCAAATATAACGGTATTGAATTTATAATAAATGAAACTGATTTCGGCTGGAATGCAAAAGATAAACACAAAACATACCATAGAATGTTCAAAGGTGTTGCAATGCTTTTCAAATTAAATAAAGAAATTGATAATAGAGTTATAATAACCTCAAAAAGCATATTTAATACTATTCCGAAAGAATTTGAAAAGGTTGAAGTTGAATATAACAAGTTTGCAAAAAAATATAAAGTCTATGTATCTAAAATTGGCAGTACAAAAGGAAGCGGGCAGATTGAAGCAAGGTATCTTTTGAATACTGCTTTTCTGGATAGATTTATGCAATTGCATACGAGTTTTTCGGTGCCGAGGATTCAGTGTTCGATATATGGGGATCAGATGTTAGTAATGCTAAGCACAAGAAAAGATTTGTTTGAAATGAATCATTTGTTTGGCAGAATTGATGATGTAAAACAGTATAAACATTTATTTGAGGAATTTGCTTCAGTTTTGTCGTTTATTGATGTATTGAATTTATCAAGTAAAACAAAATTGTAAAATTTTTTTCTTTGTGATAGTATGCTTATGTTAGACAATTTCGAATGTCGATGTGGCACTCTGCCGCAGGGAAATGATTGAGTATCATTTCCGAAAGAGGGTTGACCTTGAGTCAACATCCGGCGCAGCGACACTAAGGCATAAATGAATTGAAAAGTTAATAGTATTTCATGTCGATGTGGCACTCTGCCGCAGGGAAATGATTGAGTATCATTTCCGAAAGAGGGTTGACCTTGAGTCAACATCCGGCGCAGCGACACTAAGGTATAAATGAATTGAAAAGTTAATAGTATTTCATGTCGATGTGGCGGAATGGTAGACGTGCACGTTTGAGGGGCGTGTGGAGAAATCCGTGGGGGTTCAAGTCCCCCCATCGACAATTAAAAAGAGAGTAACTTTTGTTACTCTCTTTTTAATATGCTCGATTGGTGATGGCTTTAATCTGTCTTTGGCGGGTTCAGCGGATTTTACGTAAGAGTGGAGTCGAGCAAAGCGAGCGAACTCGAGTAAGTGAGGGCAAAATTTGCGGCAACGTAGTGGAGCAAATTACTTGCCCGAGAGACAGTAAAATCCAAGAGGAGTCCCCCCATCGACA
>CALUYV010000073.1 GCA_944325095.1 Candidatus Gastranaerophilales bacterium
GTTTCTTGATACGGCGGAACTCCCGAATATTTATCAACCGCCCCGGGGCCTGCATTGTATGCGGCAAGTGCCAGTATAATATTTCCGTTGTATTTGTTTAACATAGATTTTAAATATTTTACACCGCCTTCAACATTTTGAACCGGATTATAAGGATCTTTTACCCCGAGTGATTTTGCGGTTGCAGGCATTAACTGCATCAGCCCCATTGCACCTGCCGGAGATTTTGCATCTGGTTTAAATCTGGACTCCTGCATGATTACTGCCTGAACCAGTTTCTCATCGACTCCGTATTTATTTGAAATTTGATTTATCATCCCGAGAAGATGCGCTTTATTTGCGGATAGTTCGTTATCGGCACCTGCATTAAATCCGTGCATCAATTGCTGCATAGAAATATTTGTAACAGGATTTTGTTTGTAAATACGGCTGTTTTCGTCAAAAGAACTGCCGTTAACAAGCAGCGAACCAAAATTTGCAGCGGTTGTGTTTGATAAAACCTTTTCAAAAGACTGAACCTTATTGGAATCCGGATAAAGAGTATTTATATCAGAGATATTTGCTCTATCTACAAAATTGTTTAATTTTGCAGCGCGCTGCATTGCTGCTGACTTTCCGCCTGTATTCAATAAACTTTGAATCATTTCCGAAAACATGATTTCAAACTACCTCCCGTACATTTTCAGTTTACACTAAAACCTGAATAAATGTATCCACCAAATGATTTAAGGTTTTTTTGTTAAATGTCAAGTACAGGCAAATAAATCTTATTTTATAAACATGCAGTCGCCGTAACTGAAAAATCTGTAGTGCTCTTTTATTGCTTCATGGTAGGCTTCGAATATAAAATCTTTTCCTGCCAGTGCGCTCACAAGCATTAACAGTGTCGATTTCGGGAGATGGAAGTTTGTTATCAGATTATCAATAACTTTAAATTCATACGGCGGATATATAAATAATTCGGAGTGATCTTTGCAGGCTTGTATTTTACCGTATTTTTGGAAAGCCGTTTCAAGTGTGCGGACTGTTGTTGTGCCGACGGCAATAAGTTTTTTCCCGTTTGCTTTTGCGTTATTGATTTTATCTGCGGTTTCTTTTGTGATTTCAAATGTTTCGGAGTGCATTTTATGATCAAGTATGTTTTCACATTTTACGGGGCGGAAGGTGCCGAGTCCGACATTTAAGGTTACATAGGCTATTTCAACACCTTTATCCTGAAGTTTTTGTAAAATCTCTTTTGTAAAATGCAGACCCGCTGTCGGTGCCGCTACAGAACCCTCGTCTTTTGCGTAAACGGTCTGATATCTTTCTCGGTCAAAACTTCTTAATTCTTCTTTGTTTAACTTTCTCTCAATATACGGCGGAAGCGGAACATTTCCGATTTTGTGCAGTATTTCAAACAAATCTTGAGTATGCAATAATTCAATAAGCCATTCTCCGTCATCTTCCAGCCTTTTTACCGCTCTGATTTTTAAATCTTCAGATACGGAAATTATTGTTTCCGGTTTTATTTTTTTTGACGGCTTTATTAAACAATGCCAGAAATCGCCGGCAGTTTGAGAGTTATCTTTTTCAAGAAGGAGAATTTCAATTTTTGCACCTGTATCTTTTGTCCCGTATATTCTTGCAGGCATTACTTTTGTGTTATTCAGCACAAGAATAGTATCAGAATCAATATAATCCGTAATATCATAAAAATGTTTATGTTCGATTGTATGATTTTGCCTGTCAAGCACCATCATTCTTGAGTTTTGTCTTTTGTCAGCCGGCATCTGTGCAATTAAGTTTTCCGGCAGTTCATAATCAAATTCTGAAATATTCATTTATTTTCTTCCTTAAAGAAAATAACCCCAAATAAAATTTGGAGTTATTTTGTTCTTATTTTTATAGTTTATTTTTTATTTGCATTTTTTGCATTTTTGAGTTCTGCATCGTCAACGGCATCTTTTTTTGCCTTGTCTTCCATTTCCATTTGTTTATTGATAAGAATTGTTTGTAATATTTGAATCAGGTTACTTGTAATTAAATACAGTAGAACCCCTGCAGGAATAGGGATAACAACGAATGTACCGATAATCATAAGCGGCATAAATGTTCCCATTGATTTTTGCAACGCAACTGAATTAGGATCCATGTTTTCGGTTTTATTCATTGCCATCATAATGCGCTGTGAAATTATCATTGTAATTGCGAACAGTGCAATTAACAGCAATACATCCCAGTGCAGAGTCTTGTTAACAGGAACTGTCGGAATAGATGCAATAAGTTCACCGTCTTTTCTTTCAAAATTAAGAGTTTCATTTTCTCTTATATTACTGTTAGTTACAGTTAATTTTGCTTTTGCAATTTTATCAAGTTCGCTGTATTTCAAATCTATATGATCAAGGCTGACCGCTAATTCAACATCTTCGCCCGGTTTTAATTCTCCTACAATATCAACTGCCTTTGCAGGGTCTTTAACTTTAACTTTTTCTTCCGTGCCGTCATTAAAATATACAACAGCATTATTTGCAAGAATAAATTTATCACCTTCAGCAGCACCGATAATCCCGTTTTCGGAAATTCCCGCAGTTGCTCTCATTGTTGTCGCAAGGCTTTTGATAAATAAGAAATGCTGATCCCCTGCAACCTGTATAAACTGAGGGCTGATTAATGCCGAATACAATAAAATAAATATAGGCATTTGTATTAAAAGAGGCAGGCATCCGCCCATCGGGTTAAATTTATGTTCTTTGTAAAACTCCATCAATTTTTGCTGCATCATTTGAGGATTTTTTTGATATCTGTCCTGTATAGCCTTAATTTTTGGCTGTAATGACTGCATCATTTTCATTGACCGCTGCTGCTGGACATTCAAATGCCACATTGCAAGTCTTACAATAATAGTTAATAATATGATAGCCAGACCATAACTTCCGACTAAATCGGCAAGTTTAGTCAAAAACCAAATTGTACCTGTAATAAAATCCACTTTTTATTCCTCTTCTATATTCCCAAACTAGTAAACCTAAGTTTCTCAGGTATGTAAATCGTAGCATGAGCATGTATATTAAACAAGTTAATTGTGCGAAAGATTTACAAACGCAATAAAACTGTTATAGCAGGCTTTTTCCCTATTACAGAGATTCGCAGATATAACCTTTTATGGCAGAGCAGGCAGCGACATAAGGGGATGAAAGGTATATAAAACCTTTAGTGTTGCCCAATCTTCCCTGGAAATTTCTGTTTTGTGTTGTTAAACAAACTTCTCCGTCAGCGAGAATGCCGGCATGAATACCTACGCAAGGGCCGCATCCCGGAGGGAGTATTACTGCATTTGAATCTATAAAGATTTCAAGCAGACCTTCTTTGAGAGCCTGTTTATATATTTCGCGCGAAGCAGGACAGATTAGCATTCTGACTCCGTCATGAACTTTTCTTCCTTTGAGGATTGATGCAACAGTGCGCATATCTTCAATTCTTCCGTTTGTACATGTTCCGACATATACCTGATTAACTTTAATATCGTGTAAATCTTTTGCAAGTTTTGTGTTATCAACGGTATGCGGGCAGGAAACTGTATGCTCGATTGTTGACGCATCAATTTCAATTATTCGTTCATAAACGGCATCTTCATCCGGTTTTATTGATTGGAATTTATCACCTCTGCCGCGGGAGATGAGATATTCTTTTGTCTTTTCATCTGCAATAAACAGACCGCATTTTGCACCGGCTTCAACTGCCATATTTGCAAGGGTAAACCTTTCAGCCATAGGCATATTATCAATTGTTTCGCCCGTAAACTCGAGAGATTTGTATGTTGCCCCGTCTGCGCCTATCATTCCGATAAGATGCAGCATTAAGTCTTTAGAGCAAATACCTTCTTTAAATTTGCCGTTAACAACAATTTTAAATGTCTGCGGAACTTTTAGCCATGTTTTGCCCAGGGCCATGGCAACTGCAACATCAGTTGAACCCATGCCTGTTGCAAATGCGCCGAGAGCACCGGATGTACAGGTATGAGAATCTGCTCCGACAAGAATTTCGCAAGGATTGACAAAAGTTTCTACAAGTCTTTGGTGGCAGACGCCTGAACCAACTTCTGATAATACCGCACCGTATTCTTTTGCAAAATCCCGCAGAGTTGTGTGCATATTTGATAATTCTTTTTTCGGACTTGGTGAAGCATGGTCAATAAACAGAATAGTTCGTTCAGGATTGTTTAATTTATCTTTTCCGAGTTTTTTAAATTCCTGAACCGTAAGCGGCCCTGTTCCGTCCTGAACTGCGCAAACATCGACATTTGCAATAACCAACTCGCCTGCTTTAACCTGTTTTCCGGCATGATTTGATATGATTTTTTCAACTAAAGTCTGTCCCATAATATATCCCTCTTTTTCTTAATTCTACCATAAACTTCCGGCTGGTAAAATTAATTTAAGAAAAAGAAATGTATTATTTTACAATACCGATTCTTTCGGTGCGGGAAGAGTCTTTTTTGACTTTTTCAACAGGTTTGCCTTCTTTGCCGAGTGTCCATCTGAAACCGCCGGACAAACTTATTCCGTTTCTGCCGCCGTTTTGAATCATTGCCTGTCCGAAAATCATCATATTATCATTATTAAATCGTTTTTGAATACCGACACCATATTGTACATAAGGTTTGATACTCATTTCAGGCAATTTTACATTATTTGCGGTTACATCGGATTTATCGAGCAAATTCCAGACCATATTAACGCTTGCATAAGGCTGCCAGCCGCCTTTGATGTTGCCTATGAATTTTACACCCGGAGCAAGTTGCAGTGCGTGCAAAGGTTCAGAGTTTATTCTCACGTCTGCTGCGTTTGTATAATCAAAAGTGTTAACAAATGTATAACTCATAAGCATACTAGGCTGGATAATAAATTTGCCTTCTTTAAATTCGAAATTATACCCTGTTTTGTTTGCGATGCCGGCAATAAGCATAGTGAAATCTTCATTGCCGTACATAGTTCTGTTATTTCCGACGATTGCACCTGTGCTGAGGGTTGTGGCATTAAAGAAATTGCCTTTGTACATTGTCATTGTACCGCCGATTAGCCCGCCGTTTTGAATTGAATCAACTCCGCTGTATCTCTGGCTTGCGCCCGTATAGCCGATATAGCCTGTCCAGATTCTGTCCCAGCCGTGTTTCAGATGCTGAAATTTGCTGTCATAGCCTATCAATGTCCCATAGGTAATATTGCTTACTTTCGGACCTTTTTTCAACGGGATATTTTCAAATGATGCATAAGGTTTAACCCAGATGCTGTCTTTTTCATTGTGCGTGAATAAAGGTGAGAAATTCCCTGTATCTGTGGCATTTCCTGTTGGAGAAAGCGCGTATTTGTTTGCGTTTTTCGCTGCAATACGTTCAAGATACGGAATATTCAGGTAGTTATCCGAATGCTGGAAGGCATAATTAAAAACCTGTCCCATTGTAGCGGCTGCGCCTGTCTGGGCTGCTGCAGGCGTAGATAATACAGCAGGGTTAAATGCTTCAACCGGCGGGGTTACTGACGGTTTTCCGGACTCGCCGCCTGTTGAACCGCCTCTTGAAAATGTAAAATATCCGTCATCTTTATTGTAATTCACATTATATTTCCATATAGGAGTATAAGAAATAGGTGATACTCCTGTATAGTTTACATAATCTTTCAAACCGTCTTCAGCAAACTGAATTTTTGTTTCATCCTGTTTTGCGTCAGAAAGCAGGTTAATATAATTCACATTGAGTGATGCATTTTCTGCCGCTGTATATTTATCAGCCGTAATTCTGTCCATTTGAGCGTTTGCAAGATCTGCATCTACTGAAACATTTGCAGTTCCGCCAAGGTGAAAACTGTTTAATTCCATAGTGCCGATTTGATTATTAGCTAACTGCAGATTTCCGGAATTCAGGCTGAATCTGCTGTTATTTAAAACAGATTCTCTGCCCAGATACAGGTTTGTATCATCCAGACTTACATTTGGGCTGTTTTCAACATCATTTAACAGATAAATATATCCGGTTTCATCTCCTGTGAATTTTACATTATAGTGCGGGGTTTCATCGTATTCATATTGGAAATCTTCTATAACTCCAGGTTCTGCGTCTTGTTGTGTAATTGATGCCGATAAAGAACCGTTATCGCCTGATATTTTATCATACATAAAGATTCGTCCGCCGTCTTTTGCATCTAAACGCAGGGTTGCAGGTGCAAAAACTGCCTTATAATCTGTTAATTCTCCGTTTTCGTCTGTTACTGCTTCATAATATCCGTTTCTTGCGACATAAATTGCATTATAGTCTTTGACACTGTTATTAAGGGTGTAGTTGTCTTTAAAAACTGCATCATATCCGTCATGTGCTTTGATTGTTATATCGCCTGCTGAATATATTGCGCCGCCTTTTGCTTCAAAGGCTTCATCCGTTGATTCTGCATAATTCCCAATGAAACTTGTATTATCAATATGCATTGTACTCATCATTTTTTCAGGATATTTAAAGAAATCGTTTATATCATTTAAATTATTATTTGCAAAAAGAATTTTTAAATCCTCTATATCATCTTCTGTCAATTCTCCATCATAT
>CALUYV010000074.1 GCA_944325095.1 Candidatus Gastranaerophilales bacterium
TTTTGTTTGTCATTCGGGAGTTTCCTTTGGTAACCAGCGCTACCAAACCTCTCACAAAACAATACTTAATTGTTTTGTTCGGCAGAGTGCTACATCCCGATTTATTTATATTTTGTTTGTCATTCGGGAGTTTCCTTTGGTAACCAGCGCTACCAAACCTCTCACAAAACAATACTTAATTGTTTTGCTCGGCAGAGTGCTACATCCCGATTTATTTATATTTAGTTTGTCATTCGGGAGTTTCTCTGGTAACCAGCGCTACCCGAAACTCTTGCCGCGCAGAGGAGTGTTATTCCCGAAATTGCCTGTTTCGCTCAATTCAACAAATGTTGATACTGTACAAAACCTGACTTTGATGTGTCCGCAAGATTTTGTTATTTACAATCTTGACTCAATCGACACATTACAAATTCTATCACCTAAAATTTTATTGTCAAATGAAACTAATCTTCTGACGTGTTAGGATTATTCTTTTTTATATCACTTCCGGAACGTGTGTATTTTTCCAGCATAAGCTGCTTATCTTTCCGCTGAAGCGATGTGAATTGTCCATATTTTTCATAACACATTACACTGTCTTCGGTACACGGGCCGTAAATCTTATCCAGGCCCAAGATGTAACCGATTTCTGGCAATAGATATTTGTACAGTTCGTCATTTGAAACAGGTTTGTTATCTTTATTAATCTTATAGATAACTAAATTTGCCCTGTTTATATATCCCTGATCCATATTTGTAAAATATCCGGTTGTTTCAAATCTTTTCGGATATATGATAAAATATGGTGTTTTTTCATTCAAAAACTGGATTTTTATCGGTGCATTATTTGAGAAGAACCTTGTTGAATTATAACGGAATTTAACCCGATTGTTAGATGCCTGCGCCCAGGTGCTGAAGGCTCTTTGTATCACCGAACTGTACTCGCTTTCGGGAAGATATACGTCAATGTTTGTTACTCCCCATCTTGGCATTGAATAGCCAAATGCACTGCTTGCGCCTAATAAAAATATTCCGATTGTTAATAATATCTTTTTCATATTTTAATTATAACATATAATTTCTATTTTTCAAAATTTTAAATCACCCTGTTCAGGTCTTGAATTTTTTATTTGTTTTAATTATCCTTATTTCACGTCACAAGACTTTTTTAATATTAAGAGGGAGCTTCAATGGTTATTCAAGATGAATTAAAATCAATTAACGATATAATTAAAGATTTGGCTTTGTTTATAAGACAGGATGAAGTTATTCAGCCGGATTTTGCAGAATACATTAAGACTATCGGCATTAACACTTCTTCATCAAGTATTCAATTTCAGGCAGCATGCTTTAATTATATTTTCGAAAGAAGGCTCGGTGCACAACGCAAATCTGTTTTTGAGATTTATATTGAAAGAAAAGCTGACCTTTCTGAGGAATCTAAAACAATTGTTGAAGAACTTAAAAACTCAATTGCATCTGTTTTTGAGGTTAAAAGAGTTCTCAGACACGGATTTAGCCTTTATAATATTGTAAATGAAAAAATTTACGAAGCGCTTTCTCTTGTTAAAATGACTTCATTTAAAGGTATCGGATCCGGCCAGTTTGTTGTGGCAAGAGTATTTTATCACAATAATTCCTGCTATTTGCTTGAAATATCCGGCGTGCTGGCTTCCTCAAAAAAAGACGAAGCTTACAGATATGCTGTTGCTAAAATCGTGCAGGAGCCGGAGCTTGTTTATCTTGATAACCCTGAAAAACAAAAAGAAATTGAGGATGAAGTCGAAAATATTTACACTAAATTTGTTGAATTTTTCGGCACTGATGAAGTTGTGACGACTAACAAATTCGCTGATGATTTAATCGGGTTATTCAATGACTTTGAAGAATCCGGACAAAAATCCGATTTTAGCGACAAAATTCAGCTTCCGGAAAAATTCAGATTTTTTGAAGTTAAAGAATTTAACAATAGTTACAATAATTTCCTTGAAAATTCTCTCGGCGGATTTTCTTCACATGAAGAAACTTACGATGTCGGGATAATTTTTGATAAAGAACTCGGGTTGTATGCGGTACCTTTCTATGGCACCTTTAACAAAATTTTTGAGGCTGAAAATATCAATGATGTTGAAAATTTCGACAAATGTATTGAATACTTCTTATTGAATGACAAAATTTCGGCTAATTTAATCAAAAAAGTTGCTTCAAAGCATAAGAATTTTATGGAAATTGTAAACAAAGTGCTCCAAAACAGCTACAGACTTGATGATATTTTGAAAAAATATAAAAACAAATATTTGCAAACTAAAATTTTCTCATCAACAACTGTTTTGTATAAATCAAAAGCTTTCTCGCAAACTCTCGGGATAATCGAAGAGGCCGAAGAAAAACCGAAACTTGATTTGACACAAATTGATATTTCAAAGATTGGCAGAAACGATCCTTGTCCTTGCGGCAGCGGGAAAAAGTTCAAAAAATGCTGCGGTGCCAATTTATAAACATAAATAATTTTAAGCTTTGACTATCCAACATGGCAAAAATATTTTTGCCTGTGTTTTAAAATAATATGCGGGTAAACAGCGTAAATATCAATAGTAATAAAAATTCTAAAACAGCTCAACAGCCGGTATTTGGGTTGAGTTTAATTAATGCTGCCGGAAAAAATTTAAAAAATAATATAAAAATTGTATTTTCTGATATTGACGGTACTATAAGCAAGAACAGCGATTATTTAACCGACAGAACGAAAAACGCAATAAATTATCTGCAAAGCCGGAATATACCGGTGGTTTTGATAACTGCGCGCTGTTATAATGATACTTTGCCAATTATTGATCAGTTTGAACGAAAGCCTGAATATACAATTGTGCTTCAGGGTGGAGGTTTGATTGACAAATCTGGTAAATATTTGTATGAAAATTCAATATCTTCAAGGGCTGCCAAAAATCTTGTCAGATGGTTTAAGTCAATCAGGAAAAATGATAAAAATTCTCATCTGATTTTGTATTTTAATGACCAGCCATATTCTTTGAGTAAGATTCAGTTTCCCTGGAAAACTTGTACTCCTGTTAAAAATGTAAATTCTTATTCAGAACTTTTTGATGGAAACATGAAACTTAAAAAAGCGATTATTTATAAAACTGATGCGTATAAAGCAGATTACAACAGTAATTCTGTAATTCAATCATTTAATTCCGCTCGAATATCGGAGCTTGGTATAAATTCGTCAGGTTCAAGTGTCTTAGAATTCCAGAATAAATGGGTTTCAAAAGATAAAGCAATTGATTTTCTGCTCCGTGCATTGAAAATTAGCCCTCAAAATGCAATGGTTATCGGCGATTCTGCAAATGATATTCCAATGTTTGATTTTTTGCGCAGACAAAACGGGCTTGCGGTTGCAATGGGTAATGCGGATAGTATTGTTAAAAAACATGCCAATGCATTTACATCTGATGTGAATAATGACGGTTTTGCAAATGCAATAGAGCATTTATTTGATATGGTTGTTTAGTTTTGCAAATTTTACAGGACTATGCCTCTAGGTATTTTCGAGTAATTTAAGCGTGGTATCGCCGCATAGACCGATAATATTTTCAAGACTGCCTTCGTAACCTTTTATATAACCTTCAGGCATTTCCTGAATTCCGTAAGAGCCTGCTTTGTCGTATGGCTTGAAGTTTGTTATATAAAAATCTATTTGTTCATCTGTCAGTTTTTCAAACTCAACTCTGCTTGTAACAGAGCAGATTTTTTCTTTTCCGGAAGCTGTGTCGATTACCGCAATTGAAGTCACAACGTCGTGTTTACGTCCTGAAAGTTTTTTGAGCATGTCATAAGCTTCCATATAATCATGAGGTTTCCCTAAAATCTTTCCGTCCAGAACAACAACCGTGTCCGCCCCGATGATTACGGCAGCTTCTTTCACACACGGCAAAACAGCATGAGCCTTATTATAAGCAAGTTTCTCCACAAAAGAGTAAGAAAAATCCGTCACTGTGTGATCCTCCTGATACGGTGACGGCAATACTTCAAACTTTATATTATGTTGTTTTAAAATATCCGCTCTTCTTGGTGAAGAAGAAGCCAGGATTATTTTCCCCATTTCAATACCTCTTTTTTACTATTTTAGTATAAAAAAGAGGCATTTCAAACTTTAATATTGTGCGGCCGGGGATTTTTGGTATTTAGCCGTACGGGCATTTATTGCATAACAAGCGATGTTCAATTTTTGTTTTAGAACCATCATATTTCTTGCCATGCTGGCATAATCATTCATTGCACCCATCATTTTGTCAGGGTCAACCATTGATTCTGTGTTATCATGGTTATCAACTTTTTCTTCTGCGTATTTTTTGACTAACAACTGGTCAATATAGTCTTCAGCACCTATTGCCATACGTGTCCTCCCTATGAAATTTTCCTATTAATGTTTGTGTGTGAGATATCCGCGGGATATTTCCTTTCTCATATCCCATATATTCCTTATATATCTATTAAGTATTTCTTTCCCTGAAAATTGCCTAATTTTCCCGATTTATTAAGAAATATTAAATTAAATTTATACATTTTCAAACATGAATAGGTCTAAAACCCATATTTTACAAGCATTACAGACAATTATAAAAAATATCAGAAACTTTATTTTTTTATGAAATATGCATATAATACTTTTATGAAAGAAATTGTGGTTGTTTCACCGGTGAAAAAACCGGAAGATATAGAGCTTTTTTGCAGCAAGACGCATTGCAGAGATTATTACGTCTATTATAAAAAATTTCTTAATAATAATTTTGAATATGTCAATCAATTTGTAGAAATTGCAAAAAATAATGACTGCAGGATTTATATAAATTTCAAACACGATATTACGGAGGATAATCTTCCTGAAATAAAGAAGATGCTAAAGTTTCTTAAAACCTCCGGGATTGATGGAATTTTTATAAACAGTTTTGCAATTCTTGAGGCTATAAAAGTATTCAAACTGCCTTTTAAAGTAATTGTGGATTCGTATTTTGATATACATAATCTTGCTGGAATTGACTTTATCAGCAATTTCCATAAAGTTGATGAAATTATTATTACAGAAGAAATCTATCTGAAAAACATTGCAAAAATTAAGAAATACACAAAACTTCCGCTGGCAATAGATTCCGACAATTTGCCCTGGTGCGCAGAGGATATAGAAAAATCAGGAGCTGTCGATAAAGTCGTTATAAAAGGCAAATTTGCAACGTCAGAAGAAATTCTGGAAGGGATTGAACTTGTTGAAAATATTCTCGCAAAACCTAAAATCTTTAAGAACCACAAACTGCCGTTCAAACATGTCAGAAAAAGTATTTATCAGACAAATCATTTTACCGGCGACATGGTCTGTGCAGAAGGGAAAGACTTTAAATTCAGCCGCAACATAAGAACTTTTGAATGGGAAATTAAACGGGCAAAATGCCTTAGTGAAATTAATTTTGAAAAAAGTGATGATTTTAAAATTAATCTTCGTCTTTCCGAACTTGCGCAACTTAAGGAGCTTGAAAAATATATAAAAAAAATCGGCACAAATCCTATTTATTCAGTAGAATACGGTGAAATTCTTTCAACAAGCGACCTTTCGACAAGCAGTTTTAGCGAAATAATTACAAAAGTCAAAAAGTTCTGCAAAAAGCATGATATAAAATTTCAGCTTTCAACACCAAGAATCTTGATAGAACGTGATTTTGACAGGGTATACGAGTATGTAAAGCAGCTTCTTCTGGAAACTCCGGTTCCTGACAGCTTGATAATAAATAATATCGGATATTTCTGGGCAGTCATAAATGATGAAGATATCAAACATATTCCTATAGAAATCGGGCAGGGAATTAATCTTTTAAACAGCCTTTCAATAAAATGTCTGAACAATCTGGCTCCTATAAGTACAGTTGATTTCACGTCGTTTACGGATATGGAAAGCGCAATTAGAACTATAAAGAAGATAAAAAACATTATTCCAAACCGTAAATATACAATTGCAGGAAATATAAGAGTTCCGACGCTCGGGCTTTGTCCTTTGAACAATGATAGTGCAATTATTTCGAGGCTATCCTGCACAGCGCCATGCCACAGGGGCGGATTTGCGCTGAATGATCCGACGCTGAAAAAGATTTATCCATTTACCTGCGACGGATTTTGCAGAATGCACATGTTTGAGGACAAAATCCTTGAGGATTTTGATAACATTGATACCTTGCGCAATGCCGGAGTAAACGAATTTGTATTTGATTTCAGCGCACTTCATTCAAAATTT
>CALUYV010000075.1 GCA_944325095.1 Candidatus Gastranaerophilales bacterium
ATGGATGTTATAAGAAATGCGGATTACATTATTGATATGGGCCCGGGCGGCGGAAAAGACGGAGGGGAAATTGTTGCTGCGGGTACACCTGAAGAAATCATTGCAAATAGCAAAAGTATCACGGGAAAATATTTGAAAAAATATATCTAAAGTTTTTAAAATAACCGGAAGGCAGGAATATTTTATATTCCTGCCTAAAATTTAAACCTCGTTTTGTCTTTTGTTATTTCAAATATTCTTTGAAAAATGTTTCAATTTTATCATAAGGGATTTTTTCAATATTGTCATACAAATCTACATGGTTTGCACCCGGCACAATGTATAATTCCTTATTATCGCCTTTTAATTTTTTAAATGCATCTTCAGTGAAATATCTGCTGTGTGCATTTTCGCCGTGAATCATTAATACTGCGTTTCTTATTTCGCTGCTGTATGCTAAAATCGGCATATTAATCAATGACAGAGAAGATGTTGTATTCCAGCCGCCGTTTGAACCGATTGAACGTTCGTGGAAACCTCTTTCGGTTTTATAATAACCGACATAATCTTTTACAAACTGAGGTTCGTCACCTGTTAATTTGTCAGGCAGTCCCTGAGATTTAGCATAAACACCATTTTTAAAGTCTTCTGTTCGTTGTTTATTTAACTGCTCTTTCATTGCATAACGGGCATCTTCGTCTATTGAATCATTATAACCTTTTGCGCTGACACGTGTCATATCATACATTGTAACGGTAACTGCCGCTTTAATTCTTGTATCAATTGCAGCCGCATTCAATCCGAATCCGCCGAAACCGCAAATACCGATTATACCTATTTTATCAGGATTGACATTTTTATGATTGCTCAAAAAATCAACCGCAGCAGAAAAATCTTCGGTATTTATATCAGGAGATGCAACATCACGTGGAGTTCCGCCGCTTTCTCCCGTAAATGACGGGTCAAAAGCAAGAGTTACAAACCCTCTTTCAGCCATAGTTTGAGCATATCTTCCGGAAACCTGCTCCTTTACCGCACCAAAAGGACCTGTTACTGCAATGCCCGGTAGTTTTTCGTCTTTCAAATCTTTCGGGGTGTATAAATCACCGGTCAGTTCAATGCCGTATCTGTTTTTGAAATGTACCTTTTCAATATTTACTTTTTCACTTTTCGGGAATGTCTTATCCCAGTCATTAGTTTTTGCTCCGCTCATAAGATTACCTCCTGTAATAAGTAAAACTGCCATAATAAAAATACTTAATATAGTTTTTAACTTCATACAACTCCTTTCTTAAAAAATTTATCAGACATTAATGCAGTCAAAATGCATTTCAACACAATCAAGAATTGTTTGTGCATATTCTTTGTGTTTGTTGTAGAAAATATGCGATGCATCAGGCACTACAATTACCCTGTTTTGAGAAGGGTTTTTGCAGTGAGAATTTATTTTTCGCATAAACCCTTCCGGATCTCCGTTAGTTAAACTGTCTTTTTCTCCGATTACAAATGCTCCGTTTATTTTAATATTGTGCAGGGATTCGGTTTCGCCGCTGTTACTGATAACAGGACAATTTTTAAGGTTATATGCATTATAAAAACCGAGTGCTGTATGTGCGCTCATCGGAGAAAAGCCGCCGAATAAATAAGGTAGAATATCTTTCCCTCTGCCTTCATTTTCAAACTTTTGAGCAAGTTCAATACAATCTTTTACATTCGGCATAACATCAAACCAGTGCGATAAATCAACCGGTGCCGATACAATAAAATAATCAACAAAATTATCAGCGGTATTGCCCAGATAATGAATAATTTTATTTGACCCCAGAGAATGTCCTGCCAGAACAATATTTTTAAATCCGAGTTCTTTCGCATATTTTACATAACTTTCAACATCTTCATATACAAAACTGAAATCATCATATACAACTCCTGTATATTTTTGTTTTCCGGTTGAAAAATCGGAATATGCAATACATGAAAACGCATCCATTGCATGACCTGCAATAAATGCGATGTCGTTTTTGCTTAATAAATCGCCTGTTGCTGTTAATAAGTCGTTTTGAAATACATTAGAACAGATACCGCTCATCATAATAACAACGGTATCCATTGAATTATCACCCCATATTGCGCCTTTTAACTCAAGGCCTCTCGGTGTATTTACTCTTATTATTTCCATTCGCAATTCTCCTTTTTATAATTTCGTATTGTGCTCAAGAGAAAAAATTAAATAATCCAGACAATCAATCTGTTTTTGATTCAGATGAAGTTTATCCAGTAAAACTTTTCTGTGCCGGAACAACAACTTTAACTGTCCGGAAATGCTGCCGATTTCTTCAAATTGCAGAAATTTTGTAATTAAATCCGGATTACAGTCTGCGTCTTTAAGATTTTGAAGCAGTTTATTTTTAACTCCAAATGAAAATTTATCATCCATATATTTATTATTTACTATTTTCTAAAAATAGCAAATACTTATATTACATACTCATAAATGCTTGACAGGCATAGTAAAAAAGAATACAATCAGATTATGGAAATAAGAGTTCTGAAATATTTTTTAGCGGTTGCAAGAGAAGGAAGCATTACGGGTGCTGCAAATTCACTGCACCTGACCCAGCCTACATTGACACGGCAACTGCAGGATCTGGAAAAAGAATTAAAACAAAAACTCCTTGTAAGGGGAAAACATAAAATTACGCTAACTCCCGAGGGAATGATTTTAAGAAAACGAGCAGAAGAAATTGTCGATATGGTAGAAAAAACCGAGGCAGAGTTTCTGTCAATCAGTGAAACCATAAGCGGAGATATCTATATCGGCGGCGGGGAATCTGACTGCATGAAGCATATTGCACAAATTATAAAAGAAATTCAAGATGATTACCCTGAAATAAAATTCCATATTTTTAGCGGAAACGCAGAAGATGTAACCGAAAAACTCGATAAAGGGCTTTTAGATTTCGGAGTTTTAATCCAGCCTGTAGATTTGTCTAAATACGATAATATTCCGCTGCCGGATAAAGATATCTGGGGTGTTGTTATGAGAAAAGATAACCCGCTAGCAAAGAAAAAATATATAGAACTTGAAGATTTAAAAGGGGTTCCGCTTATAAATTCCCGTCAGGCAATGAGAAAAACCGCCGGAAGAAACGAGTTTATAGAATGGTTTGAAGGTGAATTTGAAAACATGAACACTGTTGCAACAATAAATCTTGTATATAATGCAACAGTGATGGTAAAGGCCGGAATAGGCTGTGCTGTAACACTGGATAAATTAGTTGATACATCTCAGGAAAGCCTGTTATGTTTTCGTCCGCTGAAACCAAAACTTGAATCCGGACTTGATATCGTCTGGAAAAAATATCAGGTATTTTCTCCGGCTGCTGATTTATTTTTAAAAAAATTAAAAGAAAAGTTTTTAAAATAGTATAAAATTACCGGCATTCAAAAAGTTAAATTTTCGATTATGCCGGTAATTTTAAATTTTAAACAATATTTTTAATTGTTATTATCATTATCCCATTCAACATTTCTTGTTGAGTACATAATAAGAGCCATAATCAAAAACAACATCAAACTGCCGATTATCAACGACAAATCCTGCAGGGCAAGCAGTACATAAAGGAAAATATACAAAACAGCCATTATGCCGCTTATCACAAGCGAGAATTTAAGATTTTCTTTTTTTGTTATAACAAAATATGTATATAATCCGATTAATCCTATTGTCATAACAGCAGCAATTATATAAGCAGCCGCAAAAACCATCAATTCAGATAGCGATACCAGAAGCAGATAAAATATTAACATTGCGCCGCCCATCATCAAGTATTGCAGTTGATGGATAGGTTTTGTTTTTCTGGATGTAATTTCAAAGATAAAATAAGCAAGAAAAGTAAGAGCCAGAAATAAGAAGGAATATTTAACCGCTCTTGTTGCCATTCTGTAATTGTCAACAGGCATAAGAAAAGATACGCCGGCTTTTTCTGTGATTACAGGAACTTTCGAATTTCCGCTTAAAGAAGAAACTGCAATTGCCGGAATTTTCCACTCTGCTTCAAATTCTTTATCTGTGATTTCTCTTTCCGCAGGAAGAAAATCGCCTTCAAAACTAGGATTGCTCCAATCTCCTTCAATTTCGATTTCGTTATTTATACCGCCCGGCGCAACTGCAATTTGGTTGACTCCGCGGATTTGATATGTTATTTCAAAAGGCAGGCTTTTTTCATTCGTATTTAAAATCTTTGTAAATACTTTAGAACTGTTTATGACAGGCTCATCGCTCATAAATTCAAATTCAGGCTGCGATACAAACCCCTTGGAGTCAGATACATCTATTGAAAGTTCTGATTTGATATTCTTTAAATTGCCGTAAGAATTTAAAAAATCTCCCTTCAATTGAACTTCTGCCGTATAAACAGGAACGGTAAAGATTCCTTTCTTGCGGAGTTCGGTTTTAACTTTAACTTCGGCTTCATAATTATTCAATTCAAGAGTCTTTTCTACGGTTTCTTTTTTGCCGGGAATAAAAATTTTCAACTCGGGCGGAAAAATCGTCTGTGCAGAAGCCCAGGCAAGTTCCACCTGATTAACCGCTTTATTTCTGTAGTTTTCACGGTCATGTACAATACCGCTTAAAAATGCTATCGGTATTAATAAAATTAACAGCATTCCAAGGATAATATAAAACTTTTTAACTTTTTTATTTGAATTTTTCTTTTGTTCGTCCATATAAAACCCCCTTTGCTGCTTATTTTTTACTAAATACCAAAATTTTGCAACAGGTTATTAAAAATATGTAATAATTTAATATAGAAAATAAAATCTATTAAGCAAAAAATTTTTTTGAGAGGTTTTATATAAATACAAAATACAATATCCGGAGGAAAAAATGAGAATATTCCCAGTCGTTCAAAATTATGGAACCGCCGTACAATATAAAAATAACAGGGTAGTGCAAAACAAACAGATTCCGTTTGCATCAGGCGGCAGTTATAATATGGGGGCAATAACGGAACATCGTCTGAAAGAGTTAAAAACCGTCATTGATACGGAAATCCGTCCGAATTATGAAAATAACAGAGATTTATATATTCGTCTTGCAAAAATCGGTTACGATTCACAGGAAAAATTGAAACGGATAAATTACTATGAAACAAAACTTATGCACACAAAATTAAGTGCTCCTGATAATCCTGAATTTAAAAAGGTTCAAGAACTGCTGAAGCCATACGAAACATATCAGAACAACATCAAGGAATTTGAAAGAACGGAAGAATTTGTCAAAACCCGTCCGATATATAAAACGGACGAAATATTAAACGCAATCGAAAAATCCCGTCCAAAAATATATCGTGACCGGGAAGAATTTGAAAAATTAACTCCGTTATATGAAAGATTTTCAAAGGAAAAAATAAAATTAGATAATGATTTAGAAAAAATAAGTTCAAAAAATAATCCTGAGTTTTTTGCCAAAATACAAAAATTAAACGATGAAAATAAAGAAGCAGTTTTGCTTTTTATGATATCCGATTTTCAGGAAAGCGCTGATATCATAAAAGAATATGAAGATATAGTAAAAGCCGGCAGGGATAAGAAAAATTCTCCGCTTGTAATCTATGAAAGAACAGAAAAACTTGCTCATATAATAGATAACTTGCTGTATGACAGAGATAAAAAAGAAAGAATAAACAATGAGATAAAAGATTATATTGAAAATCATAAAAATTACGAAAAAGAAAACCTGTCAGCAGAAGAAATAGAAAAAGAATACAAAAACCTGATTAAACAGGCGCAGACAGCAATCAGCCGGAGCGGAAAAACATTAGAAAATAAACTTCCGGAATATCAAACCCAAATTAGTCCCAGAATAAGCGATAGGGCAATCAAAGCGCAAGCCCGTGCCATAAAACATATAAATAATCTGATACAACAGGAAAAAGAAAAAATGTACAATTTCCCACAGGAATAAATTTAAAAATCAAAAGGGCCGGATGAAAAAATCATTCAGCCCTTTTAAAAATATTATCTGCGTTTATCAGAGCGATGCCTGCGGAAAATATTACGGAATTTAAATCTTTTTTGTTTATTTTTATGTATCTTTTTTTGTTTTTTATGGTGTTTTTTTATTTTAAATTTTTTCTTTTTTTCAAACTTTTTATGCTTGTTATGAACTTTGTGTTCATCTTTTTTCCACCGGAACCATTTATGTTTTGG
>CALUYV010000076.1 GCA_944325095.1 Candidatus Gastranaerophilales bacterium
GATTTTGACGGTGTACTGTTTGATACTGTAAAAGAAGCTTATCTTCTCTCCAGATACGCTTTTGACGGCGTCGATGCTTCCGAAAAAATTAATCCCGATGAATATCTTCGTTTTAGAAAATTCAGATATCTTATTACGCACAGTATCCATTTCTATTATATCTTTAAACTTATTAAAAATAATACTCCAGACTCCGACTTTGAAAAAGAATATTCTAAATTATCTCTAGAGAACAAGCTTTTAGATAATGCACTCGTGTTCGATGATAAATATGTCCAATACCGTAAATTTCTAATCAAAAATAATTACGGGTTCTGGAATATGCTTGATGAACCGTTTGATTTCTTCTTCGATTTTTTGAAACTTTCAGAAATTTATCCAGGCAAGTTCCTTATCATTACAAACAAAAAAAGAACTCCCGTTGAAGATAAATTGATTAAATTTAACGCTCAACATATTAAACTGATTGCAAACGAAGATTTGAAACCATTCAAAGATAAATCTGATTTTATTGAAATGTATCTTAAAAATAATAATATTACGCAATCTGTTTTCATTGAAGACTGCGTTGAAAATCTTGAACATTGCAGCCATATAAAAGATTTAACTCAGGTTCTTGTAGACTGGGGATATGTTTCACCCCGTTGCAAAGGATTTAGCAGACAACAGGTTAATGAAAAAATAAAGGAGATTTTATGAAAGTTATAGGTATAATTCCGGCAAGATATGAATCAAGCCGATTCCCAGGCAAACCGCTTGTTGATATTTGTGGAAAACCAATGATATGGCACGTGTATAATCAGGCTTTAAAAGTCAATGACCTTGACACTGTTTACGTTGCAACAGACGATGATAAAATAGAACAAGTCTGCAATGAATTGAATATAAACGTAATAATGACTTCTAAAACCCACAAAACAGGAACCGACAGAATTTACGAAGTTGCTAAAAAAATTCCCGCTGACCTGTATGTTAATATTCAGGGCGATGAACCGCTGATTGAGCCGGCTACAATCAGAGAAGCCATTCTACCCTTTTATAATGATAAAGATTTGCAGGTTTCCAATCTTATGACAAAAATTAGAAATCCCGTAGATGTGGTTAATTTCACAGTTCCAAAAGTCATAACAAATAAGGAAAATATCGGAATTTTCCTGACAAGAAGCACTGCTCCTTATCCGAAAGGCTGCATTGATTACACTTATTACAAACAGGTTTGCGTTTACGGATTCAAACCTGAGGCGCTTGAATTCTTCGGAAACTCCGAACGCGGAAAAATCGAACGAATTGAAGATATCGAGATCCTACGTTTTATTGAAAACGGATACAAAGTTCAATATGTTGAAGTAGAATCTGATACCGTTGCCGTCGATACTGCTAATGATCTGGAAAAAGTCCGCAAAATTATGGCTGAAAAAAGAGGTGAATAAAATGAATAATATTAAAATACTCGATTGTACATTAAGAGACGGCGGATATATTAATAACTGGAACTTTAAGAAAAATAATATAGAATTTATTTTGAAGCATCTGGTTTTGTCAGGTGCAGATTATGTAGAATGCGGATTTTACAAGCTGAATGAGTATGATATTGACAAAACCTTTTTTAATAATGCTGCGCAGTTAATCTCCTTACTTCCTGGGGATTGCGGAAAAACAAAGTTAACCTTAATGATTAATTATGGAGAAATACCGATAGAAGCAATTCCTGATGCAAAAGATAATATCCTCTTAAGAATAGTATTCAAAAAGAATCGCCGAGATGAAGCCTTAAAATATTGTGAACAATTGATACAAAAAGGATACGAGATTTTTATAAATCCTATGAACACAATCACGTATTCTTCAAAGGAAATGCTTGACTTAATTGAAAAAGTTAATGAAATAAAACCTGCGGGATTTACAATTGTCGATACCACAGGTTCCATGAAAAAAAAGGATTTACTTTCATTATTATATCTGACAGACCTTAATTTGGATAAAAAAATAGCTTTAGCCTTTCATTCACACAATAACCTGCAGTTATCATTTTCAAATGCGCAAATATTAATGGAACAACATCTAAAAAGAACAGTGATTATAGATTCAACAGTTTTCGGAATGGGGCGCGGAGCCGGGAATTTATGCACCGAATTGTTGATGCAATATATCAATGACAATTATGACGGAAAATATAATTTAATTCATATTTTAAAAATTGTTGATGAACAGATAAATAAAATATTTGCAGTATCACCCTGGGGATATTCTGTTCCGTACTATCTTGCAGCAACAAATTGTTGTCATCCAAATTACGCACGTTTTTTAATAGAAAAACAGATGGTTCCCATAGAATTAATAAACCATATATTAAAGCGAATTCCTTTAGAAAAGAAAAATTCATTTGATTTAGATTTTATTACAGAGCTTTACAATACAACAATTGAACATTACATAGACGATGATAAAGACGCTCTTAAAATCTTAAATCAAATAAAGGGCAAAAAAATACTAATATTAGCTTCCGGAAAAAATTTGATAAAGCAGCAGAATAGAATTAACAAATTTATAAAAGAAAATACACCTTATATTATATCATTAAATTTTGAACCTGATTTATATAAACCAGATCTTGTGTTTGTGTCTAATTTGAAAAGATACAATGAATTAAATTCAATAACTGCTCCATGTGCTGTAACTTCAAATATCCCTTATCCTGCGGATTACAAATTGAATTATTCTTCGTATCGCACAAACAGTTTGTATGCAGATAATGTTGCAATTATGCTTTTGAATTTTTTGGTAACTCTTAATGTTCCTGAAGTCTATCTGGCCGGATTGGATGGATACAGTAGTGATTTATCAGAAAATTATATAAATAATGATTTATTGTTTGTAATGCCATCGGAGAATGTGGAATTAGTAAATAATGAAATCAAAAAAGAACTAACAAAATTGAGTGAAAAAATAAAATTAAACTTTGTAACAGATTCATATTACGGTGAAGTAAGTGAAAAATACAGAGATTCAAATATTTGTATCATATAAAAATCGACATGAGCTAATAAAAAACGAAATAGTGACGCCGATACAGACAGGGCGGGCTATTTCGGATGAAATTTTTAGCGAAATGGCAGGCGACGATACCGGTGACAATATTTCCAAAGAAAACGACCGGTACAATGAGCTTACTGCCCAGTACTGGGTGTGGAAAAATTATGAAACCGCAGGAAATCCTGATTATGTCGGGTTTATGCATTACAGAAGACAGTTTATCTTTGATCCGGCGCTTAAGCACACCAATTACCTCTGGCTGCCACGCGGGAAGTACTATTTTGTCAAAAAAATCACCAAAGATTTTATGAAACATTTCACACCTGAAATTATTAATCCGTATATTGAAGATAAGCCTGATTGTATTACCTTTAACAGAGTAGACACTAAATATGTGTATAAAATAAAAAATATGCGCGAACACTTTTATAAAGGTCTTTTGGCGCAAAAAGCCGAAGTGTTTGATATCTTTGAAGAAGTAATAAAACAGTATTATCCGGAATATGCGCAAACTTTTGAAGAGTTCAAAAACGGGACAACAATGTTCTGCTGCAATTCGTTTATAATGCCGAAAAATTTGTTTTTTGAATATTCCGAATTTTTGTTCGGGGTTCTTGAAAAGGTGGACGAAAGAGTTGACAGCAGCGGGTTCAATAAAGCAGAATTAAGGTTTTTGGGCTTTCTTGGCGAATATCTGCTTTCTATATTCCTGATGCAAAAGATGAAAAATCCGGAATTTAAGTTAGTAGAACTTGCGGGCACGTATGTAAGCAGAGATTACCGCAAAATCCGACGCAAACTCATAAAATACAATATTCTCACTCGTCTAACCTGCGGCAATAAGAAAAAATATTATCTTAAAAAACTTGCTAAATTCCGTAAACGGGTTTTCTCTTAATCCGCTATTTCAGGTTTTTCAGAGCTTCTTCTTTTGAAAAAGCGAGTGAATTTGGTGAAATTATTTTTCTTAAGCCAAGTTTGAGGGCTAATGCGGCAATGCTTCTGCTGCTGAAGATTATCACAACATGAACTCCGCGGTCTTTCAAGGTCAGGATTAAATCTTCAAGCGCAAATACACCTGACATATCTATTGTTTTTATGCTTGAACAGTCCACTATAACTGCCCTGTTGTCCCAAACCTCATCTATTCTTGAGGCAATCTGTGAGGCTGAGCCGAAAAACAGGGTTCCGTCTATGTGCATTATCATTGTGTTGTTGATTAAGTCTTCGTTGATGTAGCTTTCGTTTTCCTTTATACCTTTTAGTTTTACGTCTGTTTGTTTTGCAACGTTTGCCGCAAAAAGCAGGGATGACATTACAACACCCACGCCTACTGCAAGGATTAAATCATCGAATATCGTTATGAAATACACAAGAAGCATTACAAGAAGATCGTTTTTCGGTGCGATTTTTATTAGTTTTATAAATTTGTAATCAATAATACTTATTCCGACTTTTATCAAAATTCCGGCTAATACGGCAAGCGGGATTTTTGAGGCTGCCGGTGCAAAAAATACGACTATTAATATCAAAAATATTGAATGCACCACGCCTGATAAAGCTGTTCTGCCGCCGCTTCTGATGTTTACGGCTGTTCTCATCGTTGCGCCGCATGAAACAAGCCCGCCGAATACCGACGCTATCATATTTGCAATCCCCTGTCCTATAAGTTCCTTGTCGGATTTGTGTTTTGTCTTAGTCATTGAATCCGCAACAAGAGAAGTCAGAAGAGTGTCGATAGAACCCAAAACTGCAATTGTCAGTGCTGATGAGATTACGATTTCAAATTCTGTCAGGTGAAATTCCGGAAAATTAAATGCAGGAAATCCTGACGGAATTTCGCCGATTGTCGGCACGTTAAAGTTAAATATTACGGAAATTATTGTGCCTGAGATTAGCGCAAGCAGAGGCGGAGGAATAATTTTTGCAAGTTTTTTCGGAGTCAGAAACACTATCAGAAGTGTAATAATTCCGAGCAAAAGAGCCTGCAGATTTGTCTGCGGAACAGCTTTTACGGCATTGATTAAGCCTTCGACAGGAGTGCCGGAAAAATCCAGTCCGAGAATTGAGTTTGCCTGAAGAAGAATTATTATCGTTCCGATTCCGCTCATAAAGCCTGAGATTACAGGATAAGGAATAAAATTAACAAGTTTTCCGATTTTAAATATCCCGAAGATTATCTGGAAAATTCCTGATAAAAAGACAGCTGCAAAAATAACATCCGGAGAGTCTGAATTGAGCGCAAGAATTGAGGCTGCAAGAACAGTCAGAGGGCCTGTCGGGCCAGAGATTTGCGTAGGAGTTCCTCCAAAAATCGAGGCAAAAAGTCCGACGATAATTGCGCCGTAAAGCCCCGCCGCAGCCCCGAGTCCGCTTGATACGCCGAAGGCTATTGCAAGAGGAAGCGCTATAATTCCGGCAGTTATACCGCCGAGGATGTCCCCTTTCAGGTTCGCTGTCAGTGTGCTTTTCATTAAATTTATCCCTTTTATAAATTATGTTGAATTTAAACTGCAACCGGAGTTTTTTGATGTTCTTTCTGTTGTCCGCGGAATTGCATATTATAAAGATTTTTGTATTTACCGTTTTCAATTTGCATAAGTTCGTCGTGGGTTCCGAGTTCAGCCAGAACTCCTTCATTTATAACTGCAATTCTGTCTGCATTCTGTATTGTGGAAAGCCTGTGTGCAATTACAAAAACCGTTTTATCTATCATAAGGTTGTCTATTGCTTTTTGCACAATTGCTTCTGATTTGTTGTCAAGCGCTGACGTTGCTTCATCAAGAATAACAACCGGCGCATTTTTCAGAAAAGCTCTTGCAATTGCAACACGCTGTTTTTGCCCGCCGGAAAGAAGCATCCCCCTTTCTCCGATCTGGGTATTAAGGCCTTCTTTAAGCGTAGCCACAAATTCATCTAAATATGCCATTTTAACAGCTTTTTGAATTTCTTCGTCCGTTGCGTTTTCTTTACCTAGAAGAATATTTTCTTTTATTGTGCCTGAAAACAGAAAGTTGTCCTGAAACACTACTGAAATATTTTCTCTCAGGCTTTTGAGTGTATAATTTCTGATATCAATACCGTCAATCATAATTGAGCCGGATTTTAC
>CALUYV010000077.1 GCA_944325095.1 Candidatus Gastranaerophilales bacterium
TTCCTTAAATAGGTGAAGGAAAATAATACAGCCCTCTTTTATAAGAGGGCTGTATCTAAGTCTGTTGAGCATTCTGACTGCTCATTATTCAATACTTTTCCGTTTTATATTCTGTCAAATCCCGTATATTTTCTCAAAACTTCCGGAATAATAACAGAACCGTCTGCCTGCTGGTAGTTTTCAATAATTGCTGCAAATGTTCTGCCGACGGCAAGTCCTGAACCGTTTATGGTATGTATAAATCTTGTTTTTCCGGTTGCAGTTTCTTTGTAGCGGATATTTGCTCTTCTTGCCTGATAATCTCCGTAGTTTGAGCAGCTTGAGATTTCTTTATATGTGCCGTAAGACGGCATCCATACTTCCAAATCCCAGCATTTATTAGCAGAGAATCCAATATCAGCAGTGCATAATGCAACTTTTCTATAAGGCAGTTTAAGCAATTGGAGCATTCTTTCTCCGTCTGCTGTAAGTTTTGCGTGTTCTTCTGCCGAGGTTTCAGGGGTTGTGTATTTAACCATTTCAACTTTATTAAACTGGTGTACCCTGATTAAACCGCGGGTGTCTTTTCCTGCGGAGCCTGCTTCTCTGCGGAAACACGGTGTGTATGCCGTCATATATTTCGGCAGTTCGTCTTCCGAGAGAATTTCGCCGGCATAGATGTTTGTTACAGGAACTTCTGCAGTCGGGATTAAGTATAAATCTTCATCTACGCATTTATACATATCGTCTTTGAATTTTGGAAGCTGTCCTGTTCCTGTCATTGTTGCTGCATTTGCCATAAACGGAGGCAGAATTTCTTCATAGCCTTCATTTTGTGTATGTTCATCAAGGAAAAAGTTTATTATTGCTCTTTCAAGTTTTGCACCTTTTCCTCTATACAGTGTGAATCTTGATTGAGATAATTTTACGCCCCGCTCAAAATCTACAAGATGTTTTTCTTCGCAGATATCCCAGTGTGCTTTAAATTCAAAATCAAATTTTGTAGGCTCGCCCCAGGTAGAAACAACAACATTGTCATCTTCGGATTTTCCGATTGGAGTTGTTTCATCAGGAATATTCGGAATATGCAGAAGAATATTTTTTTGTTTTGCATCCAGTTCGGTTTGTTTTTCTTCTAATTCTTTTATTTCATCACCGAGTTTACGGACATCTTCCTGTATTGCATCAGTGTTTTCGCCATTTTTTTTCATCATACCGATTTTTTGAGATTCATTTTTTCTGCGGGCTCTCATTTCATCAGCCTGAGTTTGTATTTTTCTTCTTTCTTCATCTATTTTAATTACTTCATCAATAGATAATTCAGGATTTCTTCTTTTCAATAATTCATTAATTTTTTCAGGGTTTTCTCTAATTAATTTAATATCGAGCATAATAACCTCTTTCTCCTTCTGTTACGGTACTTGCATTCTATTTGAAAAATAATGAATAATCAAGTCAGTATTTACTTTTATAGGTGTGTCAGGCAATTAAAATTTGCAAAATTTGAGAAATAATGTATAATAATAGTATTCTCAGGGAGATGTGATGTTTAAAAAACTTGCAAAACAATTAAAGGCTTCAAAGTCCGGAAATGAGTATTTCCCGATGGATTCGCCTGTTGATGATGTAAAAACAGAAACAAAAAAAACATTTCTGAAAGGTTTGTCACGGCATGCCCTGAATTTGTACGAAAGAAAAACGGACATTACTAATTTTACAAGACTGGCACTTTCCAATCCCGAAAATAATTCGCATAATGAAATTGTTGATGAGTTGTTCCATAAAGAAGGAGTTGTAGATCCGTTCAGCGACGATGCGCTGTTTTCATTATCCGAAAATCAAAGATTTTTAAAAGATTTGGGTCTGTAATTAAAATTCTTGCAATAATGTTAAATTTTGTAAAGAACACTAGCAAATTTTCCTATGAGATGTTTTATTTTAATCCATAGGAGGTATTTATGTACACAGATTATAATAGAACTCAACCGGTATTTACAGCCAGATTGAATGTGAATAATGTAAAGTTAGATTCTGATAGAATTAAATCCGTCGGGCAAAAATTTGCAGAATATACACGGCATTATACGGGTGATGTTTTGCATATTAATAATGAGCCTATAAAAAGAGATAACGGTACGGTTTTTTATGTGCTGGATTTTTCAAGCAATAAAACTTCTGCCGGTTTCGTTTTAGATAAAAATACTTTTAAGAAATGGTTTGAAGAAACACCGGTTTCCGATGTTGCAAAGTCTTTAGCAAATGTTTTTAAATATGCAAAATTTAAAGAATTGAAACAGTATAAATTCGGCGGATTGCTGGACAATTACAAAAAAGTTGTTGCGCAGGCTGATTTGAATAAATCTAAATATGAAACTACGCAAAATCCGGTTTATAAAACTTTGTATGAAAGAAATACAAAACGGGCAAAGGATATTGAAGCCGAAATTAAAAGATCGGATGCTTATTATGAAACTATTGAAAATAAAATCAAAGACAGCCAGATAAGTAATATTATAAACTGGTGGGAAGAATTTTAATAAAATACAAAGTTCCTGAAAAAGGAACTTTTTTTATGCCCCAAAACTGCTCATACGGCTAATTGTATGTATAATTTGCCAGAGTTAGTCTTTATATTGAGTTGCAGTTTCTATTCCTGCTGCCGGTTAACGGTATGGAAGGCTGAAAAATATTCAATAAATAAGGACAGGCATGCCAAAAGTAAGCGTAATTATTCCGGTATATGGTGCGGAAAAATATTTGGAAAAATGTTTGGACAGTGTAGTTTCATCTGTTCTTGAAGATATCGAAATTATTATAATAGATGATGGCAGCAAAGACAGATGCCCGGAGATTGCCGATAGATATGCAGATAAAGATTCAAGAATTTCAGTTATTCATAAAGATAATGAAGGATATGGCAGGGCATGTAACTTCGGGCTGGACAGGGCTTCAGGCGAGTATATTGCTATTGTTGAGCCGGATGATTATATTGATAGAAATATGTATGCGGATTTATATGAAAGTGCTCTTTCGGAAAATGCCGATGTTGTTAAATCAAAATATATAGAAAATTATGATATAGGAAATTCAAGTTTTCAGCAGATAATGCCGGATATGGAATTTTCATTTCCCGAAGGTGTTTTTACTTTGAAGGAATTTCCCGTGTTGTTGAAACTTCATCCAAGTATATGGAGCTGCATATATAAAAGAGAATTTTTGAATTCAAACGGAATAAGATTTCCTGAGGTTGCAGGCGCAGGGTGGGCAGATAATATGTTTCAGGTTCAGACTCTTAGCCTTGCACGGCGGATTATCGGAGTGAACAATGCTTATTACTGCTGGAGGAAACTTTTTCTTGATGATTCAAAAGCATTGAAAGATTTTTCGATACCTTTGAAACGGTCTATAGAAATCCGCAGGTGGTTAGCAGATAATAATGTCACGGATAAAAGAATTTCGGCTTTTTTATTTAAAAGAGAACTTGCTTATTTAAAAACGACACATAAAGTTTTGAAACTTTCAGAGATTTCGGCATATAAAAATTTATTGTATAAATATTTTCAAACGGCAGATACGGATTATATAGTTCAATTTCCCGATATAGCCTGCAAAGAGAGAAGTTTATATTCCTCATTGAAAAATTTTACCGGTTCAGTTATTATAAAAGACAAGATAAAGTTTTTTATAAGTAACATTATAAAATTCAGATTTGGTAAGAAGAAAAAGTATTTATATATTGGGGAACATTGTATATTCAGATAGTTGTCCAAAGAAAGATAAAAGGGTGGATATGAGCAAATTAAATATTGTAGTCGGGGCTGGTTTCAGCGGTGCGGTAATTGCAAATTTAGCGGCAGACAAATTGGATGAACAGGTTATTGTATTGGAAAAGAAGAGTCACATTGCCGGCAACAGTTATGATTATCGTGACGAAAACGGAATCATGATACACAAATACGGTTCTCATATTTTCCATACAAATAATGAAAAGGTCTGGGAATATTTAAAACAATTTACCGATTTCAATACTTATATGCACAAAGTTGTCGGAATTATTGACGGTATAGAGGCGCAGATTCCTTTTAATTTCCATACATTGTATGAAGTGTTCCCTGAAACAATGGCAAAAAGGCTGGAAATCAAACTTTTAGATGCATTTCCGTATAATTCCAAAGTTCCGATTTTGGAATTTCAGAAACAGGATGATGATGATTTGCAATATCTTGCTAATTATGTGTATGAAAAGATATTTTTGAATTATACGACAAAGCAGTGGGGAGTTTCTCCGAAAGATGTTGACGGTGCTGTTACAGCAAGAGTTCCGGTGTATTTGTCGCTTGATGACAGATATTTTCAGGATAAATATCAAGGGATTCCGCTCAACGGCTATACAAAAGTTGTTGAAAACATGCTGAATCACAAAAATATAGAACTTCATTTGAATACGGACTATGAAACTTTCAGAAAAAATACCGAAAATTTATATGATTGGAACAATGTCAGAATTTTTTATACCGGTTCAATTGATGAATTTTTCAATTATAAATACGGGCAGCTTCCTTATAGAAGTGTTAATTTCAAATTTGAAACACACGATGTTGAATTTTATCAGTCGCATGCTTGTATAAATTATCCTAACAATTATGATTTTACAAGAATACATGAATATAAACACTATTTGAATGACAGATCTGATAAAACTGTTATTGCAAAAGAATATTCAGAATTTTTCGAATTGGGTAAAAATGAAAGATGTTATCCGATAGCAAGCGATGAAAACTTTGAACTATACCGCAAATATCTCGAAGATGCCAAAAATCTTGAAAATGTTTATTTCTTAGGCAGGCTTGGCGATTATAAGTATTATAATATTGATACTGCAATTGCCCGTGCGCTTGAAGTATTTGAAAATATTACAAATCAGGCATAATAAACACAGGCACAACCTCAAGGAATTTCTTTTTCTACGATTTCAGGAATTTGCAAAATAATCATCTGCTCCATGTAATCGTTATTTACGGCTTTTATATCCCGGGCAATTTTTGTGATTTCTTCTTTCGTATTAAATACATATTTTTTTGCAAATTTTAAAACCAGAGTTCCTTTTTCAGGATGTTTTTCATATTTGCAAATATTGTAAATAAAATAAGTGGTGTCATTCTGGATTATATTTTCAAGATAACTTATGACAGCAATATCCTGTTTTTTGTTCTGAATGAATTTTAATAACAGCATATTTTCCTGTTTTTCTATCTCTTTGTCAAAATTTGCAGCAAATTTCAAAGGATTTTTTTCTTCAGGATAATAGTAAATGTCAATGGAAGTTGTCCAAAAGTCTTTGCTTTCATTTTGTGTAAAGTATTCATTTTTAATGACTTCAGAATGTTTTGAAATATCTGTTGATTTTAATGTATAGACATAATCGTTGAAATGTATATTTTCCGCACTGACATTCTGCGCAATTATGAATATAAATAGCAATAGTGTAATGTAAACGGGTAATAGTTTTCGCATTTAATTCTCCGTAAACAATTTAAACAAAAATATTTACCTGCGGTATTGCCGGCATGGGGTATTTTGTATTGCAATAAATAGATAAACCGGTTAATTTTTTAAGGCATGAAAAGCATGTTTTTTAAAATTTTTACATGCCAAACTAAAAAAATATATTAAAAATTTAAAAAAAATTTTGCCTTATTTTATGAATACATTAAAATTTATAGTTGAAAACTCCTAATATCATTGGGTTTTGAGTATTTTTTAATAATATTAAAAATTTTTAAAAAATATTTAAAAAAGTACTTGATTTTTATTTTTTTTGATTTACTATGATAAATGTGCAAGGCGCACATACGAAGTTTTAAAATATAAATAGCGATTTTAAAATTTTTTTGCCGCCGTTTTTATAACGGTTGGGCGCAGGGTTCGGAAACGAACTGGTTACCCCGATAGCGAAGGCGTTGGCGGTGAGAGAAAAGGCACATTGAAAACAGAATAGCTGAAAACGAAAAAAGACA
>CALUYV010000078.1 GCA_944325095.1 Candidatus Gastranaerophilales bacterium
TGTTCTTCTGTTTTTATTTTGCCTGTTCCTGCGCCGTAAAGGGTGTCATTATAGACCGGATGTTTTTTATAACTCGTATGTACTCTTATCTGGTGAGTTCTGCCTGTAATAAGGGTTAATTCTACATAAGTTGCATCCTTGAATCTTTCAATTACTTTTAAAATTGTAGTGCTTGGCTTGCCGTCTGGTGTCACCGTCATTTTATGCGGTTGTGTTTTATGCCGTCCGATTGGTGCCTCAATAATATCATTGTCCAGCGGGTAAGAGCCTTTTAAAACAGCGTGGTATTTTTTTGTTATCTGGTGATTTTTAATCAACTGAGCAAGATATTCGTGAGTTTTGTTGTTTTTTGCAATCATAAGCAGACCTGAGGTGTTTCTGTCCAGCCGGTGGACAATCCCTCTTCTGAAATCTCCGTTTATATCGGAAAGATTTTCTCCATATCTAAATAACAAGGCATTGACAAGAGTTCCAGAGGTTTCTAAAGGTGTCGGGTGCGTAAGCATTCCTGACGGTTTGTTTACGACAAGCATATTTTCATCTTCCCAGATTACAGTAATCGGGAGATTTTCGGGCTTTATTTTTATAATGTTTTCTTCAATAAGGTTTTCAAATTCAATTTTATCTCCTTCTTTTAGAATATAAGAAGGTTTTTTAGCTTCATTGTTTACAAGAATTTTTCCGTTTTTTATTGCAGTTTGTATTTTTGAGCGGGAAATCCCTTCGTATAGTTCTGATAAATACAAATCGAGTCTTATATTATCAGTGTTTTCATCAATTAGGATAAGCATGCTTTATTTTCCTTTGTAGCAGAGCAGAATGCCAATCAAAGCGATAACGCCGATTGTGATGAATATATCAGCGACATTAAAGACTGGAAAATTTATGAAATTTAATTGAATATAATCTCTTACATATCCAAGAACTATTCTTTCGTGGCAGTTGCTCATAATTCCTGCACTGAGCAGTGCAATGAAGGAAACGGAAATCAAATGAATGCTTCTGATATTATTATGAACATATAAAAATAAAAATGTTGTTGCAACAATTGATACAATAATCAGAAATTCCCGGGCATTTTGCAGCAGACTGAATGCTGCGCCGGAATTTTTTAAATAATGCAAGGTAAATACTGCATTAGAATAATGATGTCCGGAGGTCAGATTATCTACAATCAATTTTGAAGAAAACAAAGCCAGAAACAGCCAAAAAATAAAGCATACTATTAAAAACAAATATTTGCCGATTGATGTATTCATTTTATTCCTCTATTTTGATGAAGTTATTTTTTGGAATAACATTTATTCTTTTCATAACGCATGCCAGCCCTGACATATAGATTCTGTAACTGTTGGTATTTTCGCCGTGTTCTACTTTGGATATTGCAAGCGAAGCCACTGCATATTCATTAATATTATCAGTATTTGCAGTGAGTATGCGCTCAAGAGTTTGTTCTTTATTTAGTGCACGTAATTCGCTTTTAGGAACAGATGCCGGATAAGTTACCGGATCTTTGTCTATTGCGCCTATAATAAAAGTATTTTTATCCGCATCTACTTTAACAGTTGCAGTATATTCATCTCCTGCGGAAACCTGCGACGGAGCCTGAATTTCTATATTCATAAATCTTGCTTCTCCATACAGCAGGGAAGATTCATCTGTGATGGCTGTTTCTGCGGAGATATACCATTTTGAATTTATTTTTGTTAAATGATATATTCCCTGCGATTTTGAATGAATTTCTCCTGAGATGGGGATTGCTTCAATTGTTTCATATACTGTTCCGGATGCTGTTTCTTCTACATTAACACTTGCATAATCTCCGTTTACATTTATTGAAAGAATTTTTGTTGTGTAAGTCAGGTCTGTGCAGTCTTTCCATGTACTTTCTATACTTTTAAAATATGCGGATTTGTCAAAGCCGTCGCTGTTCATGTAATTATCCGCATAAAGTGTGCGCAAACCTTTTAAATTATGTGCATTGGCATAATCTGTGTGTTTATCAAATAACTTTTTAATATCTTTAATGTTTTGTTTATTTAATTGTCTTTGTTCTGCTCTGTATCTTCTGTTAGAAATTAAAGAAGCATCGGCTGCCGGCTGGAGTGCCGTAAAACCTATTGCAAGTATAAATAATGTGATTAATATTTTTCTCATAGGCATATTATAGTTTAAAATTAAAAAAAGTTTAATAGTATGAATAATGTAAATTATACAATTAAGTTAACAAAACTTAAATAAATGTTATTCTTAAACCGATTTAGGGTATATAAAATACATATTCTTTTTAGCGGAGGATTTGTAATATATGGAATCAATGGTTTACCCGAATTTGCAGACTGATATATGGGATAGAATAAAGACAGCGGCTTATTTGTGCCGTATTTCAAAGTTTGAAGAGATGTTATCTGATAGTTTTGAAAGTATGGACTCGTCAGATTCTCTTGAATACCTTGGCGGATATAACAAGAGTGATATTGCGTTTTAAATTCTTGTTAAAAAATGTTTAGTAATATCGTAATTGTATTTTTCATGCTATCATAGTACTGTTATAGAAAAGGAAAAAGATATGAGTTTAACAGTATATTTAGGGATAGATGTCGGATCTGTTACGACAAAATTGGCACTTGTTGATGAAACCGGAAAATATGTTGACAGCGTTATGCTCAAAACGGCGGGGAAACCTGTTCTTGCCGTACAGACCGGATTGAGTCAATTATATGAAAAAAGGATTACGGAATATGAAGTTATGGGTGTCGGAACTACCGGTTCCGGTCGTACTCTTGCCGGTGCGCTTGTTGGTGCGGATATAGTAAAAAATGAAATAACAGCGCATGCTGTTGCAGCAAGCACCAATGTTCCGGGAGTTCAAACTATTCTTGAAATCGGCGGACAGGACAGTAAAATTATTATTTTGCGTGACGGTATTGTTACGGATTTTGCTATGAATACGGTTTGTGCCGCTGGTACGGGAAGTTTTCTTGACCATCAGGCTCAAAGACTTAATGTTCCTATTGAACAATTCGGAGAAACTGCTCTTCGCTCAACCAATCCTGCAAGAATTGCCGGCAGATGCGGTGTATTTGCGGAAAGTGACCTTATTCACAAGCAGCAGTTAGGTTATCCGGTTGAAGATTTGCTCTATGGCTTGTGTCAGGCTCTTGTAAGAAACTATTTAAGTAACCTTGCATTAGGTAAAGAACTTTTACCGACAGTTTCATTCCAGGGCGGTGTTGCAACAAATACAGGCATGGTTAAGGCGTTTGAAGAAGCACTAAACACAAAAATAGTCGTTCCTGAAAATCATCAGACAATGGGTGCTATAGGTGCTGCGCTTCTTGCAATGGAAAACCACCAATATACGGAAGTTGCAACAAAATTTAAAGGCTGGAATGTTGCAGATATGCATTTCTCGTCTATAACCTGCGGCTGTACTGGTTGTTCTAATAACTGTGAAGTTATTACAATTGTAGAGGGCGTTAATGAAGTTCAACATGTAGATAAAATAAAGGATGTGAAAGGTAATATTATTGCCCGCTGGGGCGGAACATGCGGACGTTGGGATATAAGTTAGGACAGTTTGCCTATGCAAAATTTTGGACGTAACCTGAAACCACAAAGGACATCTATCTTAAACGAATTGTCCGGCGGCAATGCCGAATTAGGGCAAGCAGTCGGATTGATGTTTAATGATATGGTTACCCAAAGCGGTATTACTAATCCTAAAGCGGAAGCCTTTGAGGTTCTGCCTAATTCGTGGAGAAGGCTTGCCGATAAGCCGGATAAAACTCCCGAGGATATGAAAAAACTGGATGATACTTTGAAATCAGAAATTCAAAGTATAGCAGAGTCTTATCTTCTTTTTATGGCAAGAGAAACCGGTAATTTAACAGGAAAACTGGATTATGCTCAATATGAAGCGTATCAGTTCAGATACAGATTCGGGCATTATGACATTATGAAACGTCCTGATTATTTTGCAAAAGTTAAAGTCCAGATAAGAAACGGGTTTAATAAATTATCCGCACACGGCGAGCCGACCGGCGATAATTTGATTGATAAAGAAGATATGGCGGCTTATATTTATGCAATGGCTACAAAATCAAGAAGAGGCCCGCGAAACCAGTTTTTAGGCTTTCAGATTAATGGAATAATTACGCCCGAAGAATATGCTGTTAACGAAGCCAATTTATTTGCGCCGGAAGATAATCTTTTTTCTTTGAAAATGCGTGTTGCATACAGAATACTTCATAATACACTATAGGAGAATTATATGAAAAAGTTTGTATCGTTATTTGCTCTGTTGATGTTTTTAGCGGGTCAAAACGCCGGTTATTCCATAGAAGAAATATACAGTCTTGATGATGCTGCGCCGGTGCAAAAAGTAAATACCGTTCAACCGGAACAAAAAACTCCGGAATCTCCGGTTTTGAAAGCAGAAGTTGCTTTTGACTGGCTGGATATTTCTCTTGAAGAAAAAGAAGATTTGATAAATAAGTATAAAACAGGTTTGTTTGATGAAAATAAAAGCAAAATTTATTTCACAAAAGATGAATTCAAGGAAAAATTTGCTCCGTATTTCAAAGATAAAGAGTATAAACACCATTATATGCTGACAAATAACGGAGTAACCGAAGATGAAGAAGCAAAATACTGTGCATTTTATTATAAAAGAAACACTCTTGTAATGTATGCTATCCAGTATAAAAATAATCCTAAAAATGCTTTTTATTACACTGCTTTCGGAAAAATGTACTATACTGATGTTCTGTCTGATGAATATCCGAATTTTCCATATACTTCCATGCAGTACGATAGAAAAGGACGCTTAAAAAGTGCAATATACTTTGTGTCCAAAGATATTCAGTACATGTTTGATGCTGATAAAAACTTCCAGGGCGTCTGGTATAAAGATAAAATGTATGATAAAGACGGAAAAACCGTTTTGACCCGTACAAACTGGTAATCTGCAGCAAATTTATACATAAATTAACCGCCGTAAATTTTTAATACGGCGGTTTTTGCGTTCGTCGTAATTGTATTACTCCCTATATCAGGCTCTATATTGTATTTTGTACACTTAATAATATAAAAGAGAATACTGCGCATAAAATAATCCTTCTCTTTCGAGAAGGATATATTGGTCTAAAGTGTGGTTTTAAGCATCTTAAAACCTTCGGGGTAAATAAAAAGAGTTAAGTCTTTCACATGATTTTGTTATGCCATATAAGGCAGATGAATATATGTTGATTCAGTTTGAACTGTACGTCTTTTCGGGGTGCATAGTATATTATAAGCCTTTACGAAGTTATAGCCAATCGCTTTAATAGGATTAGTTTGAACTACGTCTGCTTTCTTTGATTCAAACAAATCTTTTTCGAAATGTACTTTTGAGTTATTGTTTTTATCTATGCTCATAACACCTACTTTAGAGTTTGTGTTATTTGTTTGTTTATTTCTGAATGGTGTATATTGTGTACTTTTGATACTTACTGAATTGATTGTTAACATAGTAACCTCCTTTGTTATTAAGTGTTCATTTAACACTTCATCTAACACTTTTACTATAGTTCATATATTGTTTTTTGTCAACCCCTATGATGAAGTTTTGTTAAGAATGGCTAAAATCCCGCTCGTAGTTAACTTTTTCGATAAAGTGTAAAAAGTGCACTTATTATAGAGTTTCAGCCTTTTTGCATAATGTTCCAATAAGGCGCTTGGGGGATATTTTTTTATTAAAAAATAGTCCGTTTGGCGGGTATTATTCCCTTTCTGTATAATTGCCATGTCGTTTTTAGTATTAAAAATAACATGCTCTTTTGTCGTGCGGATTGTGACTATCCTGCAAAGAACTTTATTATCGTCATTCTGAACAGCGAAGCAAAGCGCAAGCGTGATTCAGAATCCCCTGCAAATCCCACCAATGCGTCACTCCGTGCTTGACACGGAGTCCCTTGCTAGTATA
>CALUYV010000079.1 GCA_944325095.1 Candidatus Gastranaerophilales bacterium
CAGGGGACTCCGGCTCGGAGGCCAGAGTGACGCATTGGAGGTTGAAGAAGACTCCGTGTCATATTTGGATTATTCGGGTGGTCGGAAAACTCATCGTTTCCCTCCACCTTACGGGCTTGGTTCGCATTCGCTCACTCATCGCCCTACCGAAAATCCAACCGGTATGACGCATTGGCTGGGGTTGCAGGGGATTCTGAATCACGCTCCGCTTTGCTCCGCTGTTCAGAATGACGATAAAAAACCCCTTACGGGACACACCCCATCCCTGCCTTCCCCAAGTCGGGGAAGGAGCATCTTCTCACCCTGACTGGTGTTAAGCCTTATTGGAAAAGTTAAACATACTCACCGTTATTTTTCAGCAATTCATTAAAAAATTCTTTTAATAGTGAAATTTTTTCGCTCCCGATTGCCATAAAAGATATTTGCCCGTCAGGAAGTTTTAGATAAAATATTGCTTCCTGAAATATCACCATTTTGGAATACATAAAAAATACCACAACAGGCTTTTTTTCTTCTACACGATAATTTTCAATATCAGAAAAGTTTATTTCAGTATTGTTTATTTTGATTGAAGTATCAAGAATTTTTATATTATCTTTATTTTTAAGTTTTTTCAAAATTAAAAATCTCGGTATATATATCAAAGTAAACACAATTAAACTAATAATCGCAGCCGGCTGAGAGATTCTGTGCAAAACAAATAAATAAATTATAAATACGGCAACAAGCAGATAAAAACTCAAAATTCCAAGAACTATCATATTCTGGCTTTCATCAATATTTTTATAATTACTATTATTCATTCATACTCCGTTTTATGATTTTATTTTTTGTTTCCGTCAAACCTTTTTACACCGTATTCATCCATAAGTTTATTTTTTTTGTTTGAAGATATTGCAGCACCGATACCGAATCCGGCAAAAATTCCTGATAAAATACCAACAGGCATCCAGAATTTACCTTTCATATTTGAACCGATAATTCCGCCGAATAGAGATGATATTATAACAGATAACACCGTTACTTTTTTTAAATTTGAAGATTGTTCATTGAATTTTGAGACAAATTCATCCGCTTTGGATGTTTTAATTGCATAACTCGGCATATAATCCGGCTGATAACTGCCTTTTCTGAAATTTAAACGCACATGCGTATTATCAATATTTTGTCCTACTTCTAATCTCATAGTGCTATACTAACTCTTCTTATAATATTTTGGAATTATCTTACTTTCGTAAAATTTTTGCGGATAATCTATTATACAATTCGCCTGCATATTCCATTTTGAATAATAAATTCAACGGGATATAAACAACCATACAAACCAACGCTATTGCGGATATTTTTAAGATTTCAAATAATATACTGTTTGTTATGTGAATATATTTATTAAATTCAACAGCGCATATCCAGCATACCGCCATTGATATAGTACCTGAAATTATCATTTTTAACAAGTTTATGAACAAAGATTTATAATTCATCTGCATTTTTTTTGAAATTAATACTCCGAGAATTACCGCATTAAACAAGGTGACAAGTGAAGTAGAAAGGGTTATCCCGCCTATTCCGAAATGCATTTTTGAAATAAGAATCCAGTTTAGTAAAAATTTCAGAGCAACCGAAGATAATGCAACAAGAAATGGGGTTTTAGAATCATTAAATGAATAATACACTCTTGTTATGGAATCTCTAAAGACATAAGGAATTATTGAAACAGACAAAAACCATAATGCTTCTGCAACCATAAACGAAGCAGTTTCATCAAATTCCCCGCGTTCAAACACGAGTTTAACCGCATCCAGCCCGACTGTCAGTATTCCTATAATTATCGGAATTGCTGCAAAAAACAAAACACCAACACCTTTATTAAAATAATTTCTTATTCCGTCATAATCTTTATCGGCTACAAGTTTTGCAAATATCGGGAATAAAGGGACAAGAAATGCCGTAACAAGGATTCCTACAGGAAACTGAAAAACCCTGTTTGCATAGCCTATTGCCGTCCACGCGCCTTCCGATATTGAAGATGTAAAAAACATATCAACATATATATGAACCTGTCCTATTGTAGAACTCAATACGGCAGGGAAAAGAAGCTCGCAGATTTCTTTAAAATGCGGATTATTTTGAAACTCAAAAACGGGTTTTAATTTATACCCCAGTTTACGAACATTCGGATACTGAATTATCCATTGAAGAACAGCACCGATTGTAGTAGCCCAGGCAAGAGCATAACCTTTATTATCTTCGGGTACAAGAAGAACTACGGCAATAATTGCAAGACTCATTATTATTGGTGATAAATTAGGCAGCATAAATTGTTTGTATATAATCAGCAATCCGTAATATATACCAACAATACCGCCAATTAATAACAACGGAGTCATAATTCTTAAATGTTCTGCGGCAAGAGTTATCATCTGTCCTGAATTACCTGCAATAATAAGACCCATAATCTGCTCAGGGAATAAAAATATTATTACGGACAGTATAATAAAACATATTATTGTTGCATTCATAAATGTTGAATACAAACGGTTAACTTCCTCTGATGGTTTTTCGTTTATATCCGGTATTAATTTTGAAAAAATCGCAACCGTTGCGCTGTGAAACGGCCCCCCTACCCCGCCGAGCAAAATAAGCGACAGAGATAAAATTTGATAAGCGTAATAATAAGCATCAGAAACCATTGATGCGCCGTAGCAATTTGCAATAACAATATCTCTGACAAAACCTATAAGTTTGCTGACTATTGTAACAACAGCAATCAGCCAAGCTGCTTTTAATACTCCCGGTGTTTTTGTAAGTTCTTTATCCATGACTTAATCATCAACCATTTCTATAAATATTCTTAAACCCTTGTTTTTCCCCTGATTTTGAGGATATTTAAAGTTTACGGTATTTAAACCTTTATGTAAATATCCGGACAAATCAAGCGTATTATACCTTCCTGAGGTATCAAGACTGATTGTTTCTTCTGCACCGTTCACCGAAATATTAAGATTTTCAACTTTGTATTTGTTATCAATAATCAAAATACCTTTCCCGCTTTGACTCCAGAAAGTCTGGCTGGCAGTTGATTGCGACGGATTGCCGGACAGTATAAAAGGTTCGGTGCCTAAAGTGATATTTGTATAATAATGTTTTAAAATTTTATCATAAGTCTGGTGAAGTGTTTGTGCCATATAACCTGCACCGTACTGGCTCAATCCGACACCGTGTCCGAAACCGCCTCCGTAGGCTTTTACATATATTAAATCACCTTCATCATTATATTCATGCTCAAAAATGACATTTGCACTCGGCAGAGCCTTGCCGTTTTTTGTAAGCAGCCGCCTTATTACAAGTTCTTTTTTTACAAGAAAATTACCGCAATCCGTCTGGATTTCAAGTTCAATTATTTTTCCGGAAACACCGCGTTTTAAAACATTTAACTTATTAACAATCCCTATGGTTTCATCTTTTTTAACAGCAGGCTCTACAAAACCGGCTGCGCTTTGCGCTGCTATATTAGCCTGAATTGCATCCTGAATTTCCTGACCGTTCCATTCTCTTGTCCAGCGATAGTACGAAGATTTTTCATCAAAAGATTTAGGTTTAGATTTATAAAACTCCAGAGCATCTTCTTCTTTGTCAAGAGAATGAGTGGATGGATTATCCGGAACTCCTTTAAGATACGGTTTTTCGTGCGACGGAAACTTTTTTGTTATCGGATCTGAAAATACATTCTGGTAACTTTCTGTATATCCGCCGGCTGTTGATGAATACTGCGCAAGAATTAAATCCCACCCGTAGAGCGCAACTATTCCGGAGGTTTCCATTACAGCCTGATTTGACAGTTCTTTTTCCGTATTTGCCCCGAAATACACCTGGCTTGCAACAGAATCAACTACATCATAAATAGAATTTGATTTTACTCTTGGTGAAAGCACATAATTTCGAGCGGCAACAGCCTGCGCTTTAAGGGCTTCCAATCCGAAAGAAACCGGCATTTCGTTCGGTACGACACCCCTTAAATATTCTTCAACTCCAAGGGAATTTACAATATAGAAACTTCCGGGATTAGATGCCGAAACCAACTCTATCCTGTTGCGGTAAACCGCATCTTTCCCTGCCCGCTTCAAATCTTTTATTCCGATAAACCCGAAATCTGATTTAAATATTACGGGGCCTGAAACTTTTGCAATAACATTTTCATCTTTATCAGTCAGTACAAAAATCTTTCCGACCATATTAACATTTATCAAATCATCCTGAGTGTATGTTCCTATATATGTTTTGTTGTTATACAGTTCATAGCCGCCGGTTCCGTACAGAGCCGCTGTTTTCCATTGATAAGTAGTAAAATTATTTGTACCTATACCGACACGAACAATTTTTGATTTCGGTATATTGCTGTATTGACTGTTATTAAAACCTGCTTCTCTTGCTATCTGCATTGTCGTCTGCGGAATATCGCCAAGGTATGCCGCACTGCTGGTAATTCCAGATAAAACAATACATGCTGAAAGTAATATCCCAAAATTTCTCATAATAATATTATATGACAAATAAAATTAACACTGTATATTTTAAAAGATTAATGTTATTTTTAATAAAAAGATAGGAGTAAAAAATGTACAGAATCGGATCAGGATACGATATTCATAAACTTGTTGAGGGCAGAGAACTTATAATAGGCGGAATAAAAATAACACACGAAAAAGGACTTCTAGGACATTCGGATGCGGATGTTTTAATACATGCCATTATTGATGCAATGCTCGGAGCACTTGCTCTTGATGATATAGGTACATTGTTTCCGGATACCGATCCAGCCTATAAGGATATTGACAGCGCAAAACTATTGGAGCATACATACAATCTTATAAACTCAAAAGGGTATTCAATCGTAAATATTGACAGCAATATTATTGCTCAGGCTCCAAAAATGATGCCTTATATACCAAAAATGAAAAGCCGTTTATGTAAAATTCTGAATATTCCTTTTGAAAACCTGTCAATAAAAGCAAAAACTAAAGAAAAACTGGATTCTGTCGGACAAAAACTGGCAATTGAAGCAAATGCTGTCGTATTGTTAAAATTTAACAGGCAAATAACACAGGCGGACGGATAATATAAAAATTTCTACATCAACTAGCAAAAAATTTTTTCCTCATGTTTTATAAAGACTATGAAATTCGGAATAAATAAAATAAGAACATTTTTACCCCTGTCGGTTTCAAAAGGTACAACAGAACAACGGCTGCAAAAAGCAAGAGATTTCAACCTGAAATTTTTTAAAGATTTGCAATACGAGATTGAAAACCGTGAAATAAAACCCGCTGCATTCAAACGCACGCTCAAAGAAAACTCCAGCCCTGAAATCGGGATTAAACTTCTTGAATCAACGGATAGTAATATTCGTCTTAGTTCCAGCACAACAACAAAATGCAAAATAAACGGCTACTCTTTTTATTTCCCGCTGACATTTTTCAGCAAAAATATCCGCCAGAGTATGGAACAATCTTTTCTTGCAGAAACTCAAAGTTTTTTCAATCATATTTTTAATCCTAAATTTCTGACCCGTGAAATTTCAATGATAAATAAAGGTTATCATACTGAACAACTCCGGTCTTTTTATGCCGAAAATATTACAGGCACAAAAGTATTAAAAAAAGAAGTTTTAAATGATTTATTAAAAGGCAAAAAGCCTGCTGAGCGTATAGATTACCTGCAGGCACTAAGATATAAACTTCTCGATGAAATGAATACCCGCAAAGCAGAATTTCAAATTGACAAACTTATAGAAAAATTTGAAAATATAAAATTTTTAAATAAAAATTACGACCTGACACCTTGCAGGTACGAAGAAAAAATGACACTGCTGAACACCCGACTAAAACAGTCAATTCAGGAAGCAAGAGAATCCG
>CALUYV010000080.1 GCA_944325095.1 Candidatus Gastranaerophilales bacterium
CCCTCTCCGTCGGGGATGGCACAAAACACCTTTACAATCAAGCCGGCTCAAAGTTTTTATTGTAAAATAATTCATGTTCCATACAGGAGTGTAAAATGTCTATCAACAAAGTAAAAGAATATTTAAAAACCTTCAACAAAGATAACGATATAAAAGAACTCAACACTTCCAGCGCAACTGTTGAACTGGCTGCCGCCGCTTTGAATGTAATTCCCGCAAGAATTGCTAAAACACTGTCTTTTAAAAAAGATAATTCCTGTATTCTCGTCGTTACTGCCGGCGATACAAAAATCGACAACAAAAAATTTAAAGAAGAATTCGGGATAAAAGCAAAAATGCTTACCTGTGACGAAGTTCCGGAAATTACCGGTCATCCGGTCGGCGGGGTCTGCCCGTTTGCTATCTCTAATCCGGAGGTAAAAGTGTATTGCGATGTTTCTATGCGCAGGTTTGACACAGTATTTCCCGCCTGCGGAACCCCTAATTCCGCAATCGAACTTTCCTGCGATGAATTGTTTTCAATTTCCAAAAGCCAAAAATGGGTAGATGTCTGTTTGATTAAAAATTAATTACTTTAATCTCCGTGTTACTATCAAAAATACACCGAACAATATCATAAAAATCCCAAGACAAATCCGTGGGGTTAAATGCTCTCCGAACAGTAAAACTCCGAAAAATATAGCCGTAAGCGGTTCTAATGCCCCGAGTATTGCCGTTGTCGTCGAGCCTATCAATTTTATTGCTATGTTTATGGTTTCTATTGATATTATCGTCGGAAATATCGCAAGCGCAAAAGTACACAACCACAAGAAAGGACGGTCTAAAATCTGCAACTGCGTACAAAATTTCAAATTGAACACATACACAAGCAGACCGAAAAGCATTACATAAAAACATAATTTATCACTCTTTATATGCTTTACCGCTTTGATATTCTTAACCCCGATAATATACAGCGCATACAAAAGCGCAGAAGTTAAAACTATTATTATTCCGTGAATATTCAAATCCATTCCCGGTTTACCCTTGTACAAAAGAATAATCCCCGATGTGGTCAGAAAAATTGCGGCAACTACTGTTTTTGTTATTCTCTCCTTGAAAAATACAGCCATTAAAATTGCAACTATTACCGGATAAATAAAAAGAATTGTACAGGCTATTCCCGCTTCTATATACCGAAACGCCACAAAAAGAGTAAGCGATGACAAAGAAAAAAATATTCCGAGTATCAATAACGGGAAAAATTCCTTTAATGTTATTTTGAAAGATGTTTTCTTAACAAATTTCAGCCACAGTCCGTAAATTACCACAGCAAAAAAATATCTGTAAAAAAGCACGGAATTTACTCCGACTCCGGCAGAATACAACGGCAGCGCAAAAAGAGGGTTTGTACCGTAACTTATTGATGCAATAGAACCGTTTAAAAATCCGGCTGCACGTCTTTTCATTCTTTCTGCCTCCCTTTTCAAACTTTTATAAAATACATCAAAAACCCGATAAATTCAATCAAATTTTTATCAGTTCAAATTGTTTAAGTTTTGATTTAGAGTATAATTGTTCTATGACAGGATGTAAAAGTTTTAGACCTTCAATAGATTATAATTCGGAAATTCTTGTTCTCGGGTCGATGCCCGGAGTAAAATCTCTGGAAGAACAACAGTATTATGCACATCCGCAAAATCGTTTCTGGAAAGTTATGGCTCATATCTGCAAAACTCCGGATTTACACAATGCAGACTATTCAAAAAAATTAAATACCCTGCTGAAAAACCGCATCGCACTCTGGGATACAATCAAATCCTGCACCCGTGAAGGAAGCCTTGATTCAAATATTTTAAACGAAATCCCAAACGACATAAAAAATCTTTTAAAAAAATATCCAAAAATAAAAACAATCTGCCTGAACGGAAACAAATCTTTTTCCGCATTCAAAAAATATAATTCAGAATTATTAAACCAATATACCTGTTATAAACTACCTTCAACAAGCCCTGCAAATGCAAAATATTCTCTTGATAAACTGGTTTCCGAATGGCAGATAATTAAGAATAATTCTTAAACTTATACAAATTTGGCAAGAAATTTAAAGTGTTTCAATAACGGTATCTGCTGTTTTAGCAATACAAATCTTGTCAATTGTCTTGTTTTTAAATTTTTATAAATTTCCTTGTTTGCTGCAACCATTTCATCATGTGCTTTTTTAATTAACGGATGAGTCGGATTTAAAACATCCTGCGCAAAATCATAATAGTTCATTTTTGAATTCAAATCGAGATTTTTTTGTCTTAAAAAAGTGTCCTGCAGTTCATTCATAACAGAAAGAAGCCGGTACAGAGTTGCGCGCGGAGCCTCTTTTCCGTTTCTGTATATCGATGCCAGATTGCTCCTGCCAAGTCCTTTCTTGTCATTTATATAATTGTTAAACACATTGTTTACAAAATTGACTTTAAATTCCGCATAATTCATAAAAAATTTCCTTACATATAATACTTTCATTATAAAATACAAAAAAATATTAAATTGTTAGTATGTAAACATTTGTAACGATAATTAAAGATATTTTCTATATTTACCGTAAAAAATCATAAATCGGTAAGAAAGTTAATACGGAGAAACCAATACAAATGTCAGATGTTTCAGTCAATCAAAAGTCAAGAGTTGATTTACAGCAGATAAAAGGGGGACTTAAAGAAGAACAGGTTAAAAATAATAAGGCGCAGCAATCTATTTTTAATGCGCTGGATTCTGATAATAACGGAGTTCTTGACGAAGGAGAAATTGAAAAATTTAAGAGCGTACTGGATAAAAATAATGACAATTCAGTTTCTAAAAAAGAACTTAAAAAATTTTTAAAAGAACTCAAACTTAAAGATGTGGATAGAAAAGAACTGCTTGAATTTTTACAAAATTATGACTTAAATATCGAAAATGTTGCAGGTACAAAAATAATTGACAACCACGGAAATAAATCAGTTCAAGTTGATTACAAAGACGGCTCAACGGAAGTTATAAATCATGACAAATCATCCCAAATCACTCAAACAGATGAAAACGGCACATCAACAACCAGATATATGGATGCTGATAAAAATCTTTTAAAGGAAAAAACAGTTACAAAAGACGGAGAAACAACAGAAACACAATACGCACCGGACGGTAAAACTCCGGTATCCTCCGTAGTTCAATCCAAAGACGGCAAAATTGCCACTATTACATATCAAGACGGCAAACCTGCAGCAAAACAGGTAAAACACGGTTCTGTTGTTGAAAATTATTCTTATGATGAAAACGGCAATGCTGTTTTAAATTCCAAAGTGGAAAATGAAGGTATCCCTGCCAAAGAAAAACGAACAGAATACCAGTATAATCAGGACGGAAGTGTTACCGAAACAATAACGGAACACGGAAAAACAACGCAGCGATTGAGCAAAAACGGGGTGACTATTGCCGAAAACATAAACGAAAACGGAAAAACTAAAACAAGAACATATTATGAAAAAGGATACGAAGAACATTCAACCGATGAAAACGGAAATCCGACAGTAGATGTTTATTCGCTTGAAGGCAAAAGACTTGCACAGCAAAAAACAATAGACGGACAGACATATTCTGTATTGTATGACGGCGAAGGCAATACAAAAGTAATCGTTCAAAATGGAGAATCTTTATCTGCAATTGCAAAAAAATTCGATTGCAGTGTTGACGATTTGAAAGAATTAAATCAAGAAGCACTGAACGGGAAAAACTATTTTCAGGTCGGTGCGGAAATAAAAGTTCCGGGTGAATTTGAAGCGGATGCGCCTCAACTGCAGGGCAGAAAAACTGCTGAAGAAGCAGAAGTTGAATACGCACAGCAGCAAGCCGAAAAAGCAGCAAAAGAAGCTCAATACAAAGCGATGGGACTTAAAAACCATAACGGACAGGGTACAAAAATTACTGGTGAATATAAAGGCGGACAGCAAGAAGAATTTACAGTCATCGGCGAAGCCGGAAACGGTCGCCATCTTGCCGAAGGAAAAGACGGTAAAATTGTAACTATATCACATGACGGTAAAATTCTTAAAGAGGAATATGTACAATTAACTAATCTGTATGCAGACGGTGAAAAAATAAAAGGAAAAGTAAAAGTTAAAAATAAAGACGGCTCAACAAGCACTGAAACCAGAAATTATGTAGAAATAAAAGATGCCAATCTCCCGCACGGAAGAAAAGCCGTAATTGATGAAAAAGGCAAAGTCTGGGTAATGTCGCATGACGGAGTAATTCTTGATGAAAATTATCTTGCAAGGAGCAATTATTCAGATGCTATCCGTTCGGATAAAACAACCGCACAAAATGCAACTGTTGATATGCTGACCCAGCAATTGGATTCTGCTCAGGCTGCATTTGATGCTCAGATGAAAGAGGACGGATGGGCAGCAGATGTTGCAGACGGAATAAGTAATATCTGGGGTATATTCCAGGAAAATGGAAATCAAGCCTGGAGAGTAAGAAAAGATTTGGCTCAATACCGCAAAGATATGGAAGAATTAAAAGAGGCCGCTAAACAGGGCGACAGCCAGTTCAGGGCAAAATTTAAAGATATGTTCGGAGTTGAATATAATCAGAATGCAATAGCAGATTATATGCAGAATCCGAGTGCAGAAAATTACAAAAAAGCATTTGGAACAAAAAATGATATCGGAACCCGTGTTGCAAACTATAACGAATCCCAGCAGTTAGGCGGCGAAGTCGTTAAAGGTGCAGCAACAGTAGCCGCAGGTATTGCAATAGGTGTTGCAACAGGCGGCACAGGGCTTGTTGCGCTCGGGGCTGCTGCCGCAGCAACTACAGCATCAAGTGTTGCGATTAACGCATCAGACAGATTATCATCAGATGTCGGCTTAAAAGAAGGCGAGATGGGACAAATCGTTGAAAATGCACTCTGGGACGGAGCAGCGGTTGCAGTCGGCGGTGTAGTCGGCAAAGCCGCAATGGCAACAGTTAAAGGTGCAACAACAACTGCGGGACTTGCAAGAGGTGCCCTTAGCGCAACTGGGGATGTTGCAATGGGTGCAGCACAGGAATATGCTCAAACAGGAAAAGTCACTATTGAAGGTACAGCATTGAATGCGGCATTAGGTACAGTCGGTATGGCAGCAGAATCTGGAGCATTGCAGCGGGCAGGACAAAAAATTAAAGGAGCATTCCACAAAAATTCAACTCCTGCAAATGCCAATCCTTCGGTTGTAGATGCGCGCATAGATTATAGTAGCGAAAAAATTACCCGTCCTGAACAAACTCCAGAACTCACACCGGAAGTGCAGGCGCAAGTTTCTGATTTAAAAGGTCAGCTGGGGGGCAAGTTTGATAAAATAGCTGCACAAGCAAAGAATGACGGGTTAAAAAACATAAATACCGAAGTTAATGATTTAAAAGCAAAACTTGAATATATTAATGATGCTGAGATTTTAGAATATATTAACAAAATGGATTTAGATCCTCTCAACGGAGATTTAGCAGAAGCAATCGAACTTGTTGATGCCGTTAACACTTTCAATGGACATTACACTTCTTTCAAAATGGCAGGAAAATATGGAAGTTTACCTTGGCATAATATTAAAAACCTGCCTGATTCTCAAAAATCAGAATTTATGAAATTCATAAAAGAAAACGATCCTGATTTATATAATGCAATATCAAGCGGAAAAGAAATTAATATTTCAAGTGACAAAATGGAAAAATTATGGACTGCCCATCAAAAAGAAGTGTTTGCAAAAGATGCAGAAATACTTGAGCAGACACAAAATATGGCTGAATATATGAAAAAATATAAGAACAGTCCTATGTCCAATCATTTATATGATATGTATCTAAACCGTATGAAAGCAGCAGGCATGCC
>CALUYV010000081.1 GCA_944325095.1 Candidatus Gastranaerophilales bacterium
CTTAAAATATCTTCTAAAATTTCTGCATTTTTAGAAGCATTAATCATTTGCTGTTTAGTAATTCTGCGCATATAAGACCGGAGCGCTTCTCTGATTAATTCGCTTCTGGAACAACTTTCCTTATCAGCCAGCCCGTCAACTTTATTCAAAAATTCATCAGGCATGGTTACCAAGATTTTAGCCATATACTAACCCTTTCCTTAAAAATATTATAACATATCCTATATCTTTAATCAAGTGGAATTATCCAATTTGACTCATCCGGTAAGGTAATTGTTTAAACTGATTATTTTTATAGAATAAAATAGAACGAAAGGAGTGTTAGTATGGACGAAAATCAAAAACAAGAAGAAATCGTAAACAATTATGAAAACAAAACCTTATGTAAAAGACATCCGTTTCTCAAATGTCTTTTATGCGGATTGATGGTATTTTTAGGAGCATTTTGCGCTTTTTATGTAGTTACGGACTGGCATTTCAAATCAATGATAAGAATGAAACACCGCATGCCGTATGAAAAACGAATGGAGGATTTTGCGCGCAGAGAAATGCGTGACTTTGATTCTTTCATGAAAAAAGAAAACAAAATGTTCAAAAAAAGTATAATACATATCCAGAACACCGGAAAAGCCTACAAAATTATCGTTGATTTAAGAGCATTTGACAACAATGAAAACAATATTCAGGTTACGGCAAATGGAAATATTTTAACTATTGCCGGACGTTCCGTACAAAAATCCAAACATAACGAACAAATTACGGAATTTCAGCAAAATTATCTGTTCGGAAACAATGTCAAACTAGGGGAAATGACAAAAGAAACAAACGGCAATTATTATATTATAACTATTCCGATACAGAAAAGCGACATGGACGAAGATTAGGAGACAGGGATAAAAACAGTTTAAAATCGACTTTAAAAAAGTCGATTTTTCGTATTATGAAGATATTTGCCAACTTTTGAAAATACTGTTAAAATCAGACTATGAAAATACTTGGAATAGATCCGGGAATGGCAATAGTCGGATACAGTATTCTTGATTTCAACGGAAAAGATCTGGCATTGCTGCATTCAGGGTCAATACAAACAGCAAAAAATACTCGTGAACCGGCAAGACTGCTGGAAATTTTTAATGATATGACAACTATTGTTGAAAAATTCCGGCCGGATGTTTGTTCCATCGAAAAATTATTTTTCTTCCGTAATCGTACAACCGTTATGCCGGTTGCCCACGCAAGAGGAGTAATTTTAACAGTACTGGAAAGCCATAATATTCCGGTTTATGAATACACTCCTATGGAAGTAAAACAGATTTTAACAGGGTACGGCAGAGCAGACAAAAAAGAAGTTGAACAAATGGTAAAATTCGCTCTGCAAACGGATTCACTGCCCAAACTCGATGATACGGTCGATTCTATCGCTATTGCCATTTCCCATACAAGAAGTGTCGATATTATGAAGGATTTGCAAAGATTTGAGTTATCTGTACAAAAATGCTAGAATGTTATGAAGTATTATGGATAAAATTGTAATAAAAAATCTTATAATTATCAGTGCCGTACTGGGAGTGATACTCGGTACCCTTGGTGCTGTGCCGTTTATCGGAATCTGGATATTTATTGCCTCTTTTATTCTGGCTGCACCAATTGTTATGGTTTACCTGATAATGGACAGCAAATTAGATTTGACAACAATTGAAAACAGTATCATTACAGGCGCAATTACCGGATTTGCCTCAAGTATATTATTTTCCTGCGCATATTCAATAATAACCGCTCTTGTATTTAATTTTCTGCATTATTCAAACAACAAAATTTTAACATCCATAATCATAAATTCGCCAATATGGCTTAGTATAGTTTTCATAACATTCATAGCAATCGTAAGTGCAACAATAAATTCCTTTTCCGGACTTGCAACATATTATATAATCAATTTTATCCGTGATATGTATGAAAAAAGACACCCGCACAATCAAGAGGGGCTGAAATATGAATAACACAAAGGAAAAAACTATGAGCAGTTTTACATCAACAATAAGAACAATAGAATGGAAAGACACCTTTTCAAGAATGGTTGACCAGACAAAATTTCCTGAAAAATTTGAATATATAGATATCAAAACAGGAGATGAAATGTTTGATGCAATCAGAACAATGATAGTAAGAGGCGCGCCGGCAATAGGGATTGCGGGGGCACATGGAATTGTTCTATATGCTCAGGAACTTGAAAAACAATATAATAACCGCAGCGAATTTATTGACAAACTGCTTGAAAAAGCGCAATATATGAAAACATCACGTCCGACAGCAGTCAATCTTATGTGGGCATGCCGGAAACAAATTGATATTATTGAATCTTCAACTTCAGATATTGCCGGAATAATTGAAGAATTAAAACAAAATGCCGTCAAACTTGAAAATGAAGATATTGATATCAATAAAAGAATCGGGGATTACGGAGCAGAAGTAGTACCAAAAGGAGCAGCAATTTTAACCCACTGCAATGCGGGAGCCTTAGCAACAGTCGGATACGGAACCGCCCTCGGGGTTGTCCGTTCTGCATTTGCAAAAGACAATACAATACATGTTTTTGCGGACGAAACACGGCCCAGACAGCAAGGTGCAAGAATTACTACTCTTGAATTGACAAAAGACGGCATTCCGGTAACTTTAATTACTGACGGAATGTGCTCGTATTTTATGAAAAAAGGTATGATTGATATGGTATGTGTCGGAGCTGACAGAATTGCCGCAAACGGAGATACCGCAAACAAAATCGGAACATACACAGTTGCAATTGCTGCGAAATATCATAATATACCGTTTTATGTGGCAGCACCGTTATCAACAATAGATACTTCAATAAAAACCGGAGATGATATAATTATTGAAGAGCGTTCACATGATGAAGTCACCATGATAAACGGAAAACCGATTTGTCCGGAGGGTGTAAAGGTTATAAATCCTGGATTTGATGTAACACCGGCGGAATTAATTACCGGAATTATTACGGAAAAAGGAATTCTTAGACCGGATTACAAAAAATCAATAAAAGAAATTTTTTAAAAAAATAAAGACGGGGGAAGAGATGAAGATTTCCAAAAAAGTAAAAAATATAATGAAAATCTCAGCACTTCTTGCAATATTGATGGTTGCAGGAACCGGCGGTATTAACCAGACCGTTATGGCGGCTGAAAAATCGAACTTAAGTTCTCCGACAGGAGGCGCAAGTTCTATGCAGAGTGCAGATTTCGGGCCGTATATGAAAAGAATGCAAGATAAAATTAAAGCAAACTGGCGGCCGCCTGTAAAAGACAGAGATGCGCAAATCGTCGTTAAATACAGAATTTTGAGAGATGGAACTCTTGACAGTTACGGGATTTTGTCCTCTTCCGGATTTCAGGATTTAGACAGTGCCGCAATTGATGCCCTGAGAAGCGCAGCACCATTTGAACCGATACCGGCAAGTTTTGATAAAGAAAGCATTTTGGTTCAATTTACATTTGATTACCAGAAGCCAAAGACCGGAGCGGATAATACGGCTAATAATCTTCCGCCAAACAGAAACAATAATATTCAAACAAGACAGGAAAGCACCCGTCAGGTAGCAGAATTTCAACCGCTTGTACCTTTAAACAACACCCAAACGGCATCTTCTGCAATTCCTGCCGGCACCCCTGCAACACCGATAAGAATTAAAGCTAATCCGGGAGAACCAATACAAATACAAAAACTTCCTCCAAAACAAAAAATATTTCCTCCTGTAAGGGCTGTAAATTCTTACGAGCAGACATCCGCAACATTATCAGGCTCGCAGGGAACGGTACAAAAATATGTTTCTGTTCCGGAAAATGTAAAACCGCCTGAACAAATTACACAGGTATATAATCCGGCACCGCCGCCTGTAGTGCTGGAGCCTATACGTCCGCAAAGAGCAATTGTACCGCTTCCGCCAAAAAATACTGACCCGCGTACAGTTGCAGTGCCTCCTCCTATAAGACAAACTCCGAGTGTTGATATAACAACATACGCTCAGGGAGATTTGCTTGATTTGGACAAAAATCCTAAAGATCAAGCCGTACAATATCCTGCTCCGGGAACAATAATTCAAGCAGCGAATAACGGCGGAGGGCCGACACCTGTAACAGCATCACAGATAAATCAAGTTGTAGCACCGCATTATCCGGAAGTGGAATATGTAAAATTTGAAGAAGTACAGGACAATGTTCCGGTCAATACAACACTGGCAACAGGAATTAATAAAGTTGAAATGCCGGCGCATTACCGCAGAAAACTTACACGGCCGGTAACAGAAGAGCAGTATCAGGATATTCCGGAATATACGGCAGTACCTGCTCCTACCCCGCCGGGAAGAGAACCGGGAGTATATGTAACTCCTGTCAAAGTCACGGATTTTTCAGAATACATGAGAAAAGTCCAGAGAAAAATTACAAGAAAATGGAAACCGCCTCTTTCGGATTACTCAACAAAAGTTGTTGTTAATTATGTAATTCACAAAAACGGAGATCTGGGCAACTATTATGTTGCAGAATCTTCAGGAAATTCCAGAATGGATGTTTCGGCAATGGAAGCTCTTAAAAAAGCTGCACCGTTCCCGCCGCTTCCTGTCGGTTTCGGAGAAGAAAGCGTTGATGTTAAATTTACTTTTGACTACAATGTCTATAAAAATAAATCCGAGAAAAAAGGCATAAAAGAGTTGGAAAATAAAGAAGATTTGTAAAAAGCAACTTAATTGATAACCGAAAAGTTTGCCGTGAAATCTTGAATATCAATAACATTTTCACATTTTATCCCTTTATGTTATACTTATGTGGTAAAAATGGAGTAAAATGAGAAGATGAAAGAAAGTTATTTTCCACAGGAAATAGAAAAAAAGTGGCAGAAAATCTGGGAGGACACAAAAGCATTTAAGACTTTTGATGATTCAAATAAACCGAAATATTATGCCCTTTCAATGTTCCCGTACCCGTCAGGGAAACTTCATATGGGACATGTCAGAAATTACACAATAACAGATGTTATAGCAAGATTTAAAAAGGCAAACGGGTTTAATGTACTGCACCCGATAGGCTGGGACAGTTTCGGACTTCCTGCTGAAAATGCTGCAATGAAGCATAATGCAGACCCTGAAACCTGGACCGATGAAAATATTGCCTATATGACAAAACAGTTAAAAATGCTCGGGCTTTCTTATGACTGGGACAGAGAAGTCACGACATGCAAACCTGATTATTATAAATGGACACAATGGCTGTTTTTGCAATTATACAAAAAAGGACTGGTTTACAAAAAAGAAGCTGCGGTAAACTGGTGCAGCGAATGCGGAACAGTTCTTGCTAACGAACAGGTTATTGACGGAAAATGCTGGAGATGTGACAGTGTTGTTGAGAAAAAGTATTTATCTCAATGGTTTATCAAAATCACCGATTACGCAGAAGTTCTGCTGGAAGATCTGGATAAACTCACCGGATGGGGCGACAATGTAAAAACAATGCAGGCAAACTGGATTGGCAAATCTAAAGGTGCTATTTTCAAATTTCCTGTCATTGATGCGCCAAACGGAGAAAAAATTGAAGTTCCGGTATATACAACAAGACCGGATACCGTATTCGGTATAACATACCTTGTTGTAGCACCTGAATATAAAGATATTGAAAAATTGACAACACCTGATAATAAACAATCTGTTGAAGAATACAGAGCCAATGCCCGTAAAATGACAGAAATTGAACGGCTTTCAACCGAAAGAGTAAAAACAGGTGTTCCGCTCGGTACACATTGCAAAAACCCGTTCAA
>CALUYV010000082.1 GCA_944325095.1 Candidatus Gastranaerophilales bacterium
AAATAAAAAGCACCCATCATCGATGAGTGCTTTTTATGGAGCGGGAGACGAGGCTCGAACTCGCGACATCCTCCTTGGCAAGGAGGCATTCTACCACTGAATTACCCCCGCATATCGGGTACTGTTTTATTATACATGAACAAATTTTTTTTGCAACACTTTTATTTCGGAATTTGTATAGAAGTTTACACAAAATAATTAAATTTGTCAGGTATCGTATCGTATAAGCAATAACCAGAGGTTACAAATCTGGTAAAATTTCCCTTGCGGGAAACTCCCTATCCCTGCCTTCCCCAATCAGGGGAAGGAGAGGAGTCCCATCCACAAGTTGGAGAGGGAACAACTGTCTCTTCCTCTATTCGGGGAATGAGTATTCTAAGTTCAATAGAGTTTACATTCCTTAATCAAAAAAGCAATTTTTCAAAGTATATATTTTTTATATATACATAGACGAGAGAGTACACTTATGACTAATCCTAACCCAGAATTTAATATGCCGGATACAAGGCTATCTGCAGGCGAAGCATTTGACAGGCTGGATGATGCCGGTGCTGTAGATGCTGTCGGCGATGTATTAAAAGAAACTTACACTCCGACTCTCAAACGAATTGGCAGTGATGCAGGCGAGTGGGGTAAAGGTGTTTATAATAAAATTTTTCATAAGAATAAAGCAAACTCAACAGAAAACCCCGTAAAACAACCAAAAGTTCCGCCGGTGCCGTCGCCTGTTATTCCAAATACTAAAGAATCACTGGTTTTATCTGACAGCACAGATCCAAAATACAATGTTTCAACCCCGATTTCTCAGGCTATCCAGCCGGAAGCAACAGATAACTGGGGAAAAGTCAAAGCAGACGTTCGCGGTACAACACTTAATACAAGTATTGCAAAAGGAAATAACAGATATTCCGTATTCGGGGATCCAATGTCGCAAAAAGTCGGTGCAAACTGGCAAAACGGCAATGATCGGGTGCAGCTTTCCCACAATATATCTTCCGGAAAAAATGAATTAAGTTACACAACAAGCACCTACAGCCAGAATTTTAATGCTTCCGTCTGGCAGCAAGGTTCCGGCTACGGTGCAAATGCTAATTATAACCAGCAAATAAACAGAAGGACACAAATCGGTGCAAATGCCTCCGTTTCCAAAACATCTGACGAAGGGGTTAAAGCCGCCGCAAGTATTATGTACACCAAAAAAGGCCCGAGAAAAAATGTTGCTCTCGGTGCTATTGCCTCCTATGAAAAAGGCCAGACCTTTATGGGTGTAACAGGAAGAATAACCTTCTAAAACTATTCTCCGAGAAGAATATTATCAATTAATCTTACCCCGCCCACACGGCATGCTATAAATACCCGTGTATTATCATCGGCAATTTTTACTTCATCAAGATTGGTCTGATTCATAAATTCCAGATATTCCAAATCATGATGTTCGTTCAAAAATGTATATGCCGTTTCTTTTAATGACTCAATGTCCGTAATGCCTTTTTTATAGCAGAGTTTAATATTATTCAATATCTTTGAAAGAACAAGTGCTTCTTTTTTATCGTTTTCTGACAAATATTTATTTCTTGAACTCAGCGCAAGTCCTGATTCTTCTCTTACAATCGGACAAGGTATAATTTCTACCGGAATGTTTAAATCTTTTACCATTTTTTTGATAATTATCAACTGCTGTGCATCTTTTTCTCCAAAGAACGCATAATCCGGCTGGACAATATTGAATAATTTATTTACTACGGTACAAACTCCGTCAAAATGCCCGACTCTTGATTTTCCGCACAGTTTATTTACATAGAAAAACGGAGGAATAACATAAGTTAAAAAATCATTTGTTCTCATTTGCCCTTCCCCGTACATTTCAGAAGGAGATGGAGCAAAAACTATACTAACCCCTGCATCTTCGCAAAGTTTGGTGTCAGCCTCGAGAGTTCTGGGATATTTGTCCAAATCTTCCCCCGGACAGAATTGAATAGGGTTTACAAAAACTGAAACAACAACTCTGTCACATTTTTCTACTGCTTTTTTTATTAAACTCAAATGCCCCGCATGCAATGCACCCATTGTCGGTACAAGACCTACGGTTAAACCCTCTTTTTTCCACTGTTTTACAAGTTCTCTCACTTCGGCTATTGTGTGTTTTAACATAATTTCACTTCCTGTTCTTTATTGATATTTATAACATCAAATCAAAAAATTTCGTTTTCTGAAGGAAATTTTCCGGTTTTTACATCTGTATCATATTGTTTTGCACAGGTTAAAATCAATTCTTTCATATCTGCATATTTTCTTGCAAATTTCGGGGTAAAATCAGAGTATTTACCAAAAACATCATCACTTACAAGAACCTGAGCATCACAATATTTGCCTGCCCCGCAGGATATTGTTGAAATATTTAAATTTTCCGTAATAAATTTCGCACTTTCCTGCGGTACCATTTCAAGAACAACAGCAAATGCACCGGCTTTTTCCAATTGTTTTGCCTGTTTTAATATTTCTTCGGCGGCTTCTTGTGTTTTTCCCTGAATTCTGTACCCGCCCAGAGTATTCAAAAACTGCGGAGTAAACCCGAGATGCCCCACAACCGGAATTCCTGATTCTGTACATCTTGTTATAACTTCAAGAATATAATCACTGTAACCTTCTATTTTTACACCGTTTGCACCGAGTTTTATCATTTCACCGCAATTTTTTATTGCTGCCGGGATATCTGTATGATAACTCATAAACGGCATATCGGTAATTACCATTGCTCTTGAGACACCCTTTGCAACCGCTTTTGTGAAAATTGCCATTTCCTCAACTCCGACAGAATTTGTTGTTTCATAACCCAGAGCCACCATTGCAAGACTGTCGCCGATTAAAATTAAATCAATTCCTGCTTCATCAAGGTATTTTGCCGTAGAATAATCGTATGCGGTTAGTGCTGAAAACTTTTCGTTATTTTCTTTATATTTTCTTATTGTTTTTACAGTTACTTTTTTAACCATAATTTCTGCCTATTTTGAAGATTTTTTGAACCAGTAATAAATCGTTCTTGCAACTCTGCTGGAACTGTGTCTTACAAGACCTTCTTTACTGTCCTCTATGAGTTTTTTTGCACAGATTTTTATTCCCATTTTTTTGATTTCGTTTGCATCCAGCGCAACCGGATAAGAACCGGATTTTTGATATTTATCAGCCAGATTTTCCGGCAGGTAATTATTTACAAGAACGGCATCCACTATTTTATCTGAACCTGCATGCTTAATTAATGCTTTCAAATGATCTGAAACTTTATAATCATCAGTTTCGCCCGGCTGTGTCATAATATTGCAGACATATATTTTTTTCGCTTTAGATTTTGCAATTTCCGCTGATATTTCTTTTATTAAAAGATTAGGAATAACACTTGTATAAAGACTTCCCGGCCCCAGAATAATAAGTTCCGCATTTCTTATCGCATCAATTACTTCAGGAAGCGCCTTACAATTTTTCGGCTCGGTATATAGTTTTTTGATTCTGCCGTGAGCTTCCGGAATTGTAGATTCTCCGTGGATAATTCTGCCATCTTCCATTTCTGCGACAAGTTTCATATCATCCAATGTTGCCGGCAAAACTCTGCCTCTTATGGAAAGTACATTAGACGATGCCCGCACTGCAGAAACCATATCTCCTGTTATCTCACACAATGCTGTAATAAAAAGATTTCCGAAACTATGACCTTCAAGGCATTGCCCGTCATCAAACCTGTATTTGAAAAGTTTATTAACCAAATCTTCATCATCCGCAAGAGCAGTAATACAATGTCTTATATCTCCCGGAGGTAAAATACCTAACGACTCTCTTAATTTTCCGGAACTTCCGCCGTCATCTCCGACCGTTACAACAGCAGTTATATTATTTGTAATATTTTTTATCCCGCTCAAGAGCATTGAAAGACCGGTACCTCCGCCCACTGCAACAATGCGAGGTCCTCTGTTTAATTTTCTGCGTCTGTATAAATTTTCCAGCAGCGCATCCTGACTTCTGTCATCGCCTATATCAAGAATAGAAAGATTGGTTTTTGTCCAGCCTTTAAAAAATATTGCGGCACCAAACATAATAATAGCAAATGCAAGCCATTCGGTTGATATTTTTGTTGCTATTTTTTGAATAAACTGCATTGTATTGTAAATAGGCTGCAGGTCAAATAACATCAATATACCAAGCGTAATAAGAGCAGCCCCGATAAAAATCAGTAAAAACCATCTTTTTACCTGTAACCCGGGAATAAGCCACCCTGCCTGCTTTGGAACCTTTATTTTTTTTATCATACTTAACTGTTTCCTTTTAAATATTATTCTACCCAGCCGGATTTTTGTGCATTCATATAATTATACGGCAGAGGCTCAACTATCTCTCTTGCCTGCATTATTAACTCTTTTGCATTGGAAAGTTTGTTTGAAAAATGTATTGAATCTGCACGTACTACGGTTTTTCCGCCTTCACTGTTTGTAACCTGAGAATTTTGGAGCAACTCTTTTAATCTCTGAATTGAAATTTGAGTATTTTCCAAATCTCTGGCTGTAAAATTAATATTGCCTTCTGTATCGTAAATCTTTTCAAGATGAACTTCGTGCGCAACCTGAATATTCTCTTCTTCTCCGACCTGCGCAAGTTTATCACCGGTTGCACCGTAATACACAAGCCATTTTGAACATTTTTTTATCCCTTTTGCAATTGTTCTTGAAACCTCAATATCTTCTGCTGCCTGACGATACATCGCACCGTGCGGTCTGACATGTTCAATTTCCATATTATATGCTTTTGCAAATGTCATAATCGCACCTACCTGATACATAACAAGTGCTTCCAATTCATCAGGAGCAAGATCCATCCTGCGGTACCCGAAACCCTGTATATCATCATAGCCGATGTGAGCACCTACTACAACATTTTTTTCTTTAGCATTCAGCAGTGCCTCTTTGATTGTTAACGGATCCCCTGCATGAAAACCGCAGGATATGTTTACCGAACTAACATAATCAAGAAGCCTTGATTCCGAACTGTTTTTATATATCCCGAAACTCTGTGCCAAATCACAATTAAAATCTATATTTTTGATTGATTTTTTTACCAATTCGTTTTGCATATTCTCAAATCCCGTTTGCTTTCTGTCCTACTCAATTATACACAATAAAGATAATAAATCTATTCCTTAATATATTTTTAATAAGAAATTAACCGTCCGGTTAAATATTTTTTGCAGCAAAAAATGTTTGTATAAAAATATTTTTGTGCAATAATACCCTTGTACACTTATAGCGGTATCGTCTAGTGGTTAGGACGGGAGATTCTCATTCTCCAAACAGGGGTTCAATTCCCCTTACCGCCGATAATTTAAAGTCCGGTTTTCTCCGGACTTTTTTATTTGCCCTGTTTATTGCTGCGCAATACAGGGGTTCAACCTCTCGAAAAACGATACTTAATCGTTTTTCTCGGCACAGTCCTTACCGCCGATAATTTAAAGTCCGGTTTTCTCCGGACTTTTTTATTTGCCCTGTTTATTGCTGCGCAATACAGGG
>CALUYV010000083.1 GCA_944325095.1 Candidatus Gastranaerophilales bacterium
ATGCGACTCTGAATCAGCTCTGCATACAGGCTCACTCGTCCTCTCTTCGTTGCGGCGGTTCGCTTTGTAAAGTTCAGGATGACAATATGCCGCCTTGTCATTGCGGGTATATTAGTCTTATTGTTGATTTATTCTCTATAAAAATTATCCCTTTGTATAAACTTTACGCTCTGGAAGAAATAATTTCTTTCGCCATATTAAATACTTCCTGAATAAATGAAATCGGAGTTGCTCCTTCTTTTTCGTATGTTCGGGCAAGGATTTTATCACTGTCTTGTTTTGTTGCAACAGCATGAAGACCGTTATCTTTTGTATGCGAAACATACACATCATAATCGGAATTTACTATATCTCTAATCAACTGCCGGTAATTTTTATCAACTGTTGCAGGCATTGCACTGATTTTCTTTTCTAAAATTTTATCTGCCACATTTGTTAATTGTAATTTTCTCTGGAATGCAGGAGAATACGAAGTATTTACTTTTAAACTTTCCATTAGATACACACCCTTTCTATATTTTTATGCCCCCGAATTTATATACAGAAAACGCATAGCAGTTTTTGCTGTATTATCAATTATTATTATTTATATAACAAAAATACAGACAAGCAAACAAAAATATTACAATTGATACTATTCTAAACCTAAATCATATAATTTAATTCTTTTGGTAACAGCCTCATCTTTTTGCGGCATATTTTCATCAGGATTCAAGATAAATAATAAATCTTCAAATGTCCCGTTATTATTCATAACATCATTTTGAATAAGGCTGAAATAATCAGTATAATCCTGCTGAATCCTGCTGATATTAGGACGCTTTAAGGCAGTTAAAGTCATTGTGCCGCCGCTTGAAACATTAAAAACTCTTGGCTCTGACGGGAATTTTTTAACCATGCGGAACAATTCAATATTATCGCATAACTCTTCAAATTGAAGATTGTAAACATCAATATTACCGGTCGCTTCATAAAGACAATCCGCAAGAGCCTCTTCCATTGCAAGAGTTTTCATAGCATCTATATATCTGAAACCGGCTTTTGGCAGAATAACCAATCGTGCCATTGAAGTTTTGTCCGTACGTTTTGTGCAGGCTTGTTGAATTGCCTCAAAATCATCCATTCCGGAACTGCGGATTACAGAGCCGAGTTTAGATGTATATATATCCATATAATTCTTCGGTACAAAATCAAATCTGTTTGCAAATTTCACTTTCAATTTTTGTAATTCTTCTTCTTTTTCAAGAGGATTTGCCTCATTTTTGGTTATCAAAATATGGAATTGATATTTCTTAGCAATCTCAGCCGGCATATTCAGCGCAAATTTGGAAATCATTGCGGCTTTCGCCATTGATGGAAATGTACTTTTATCCGAGAAAATTATATTTAAAGATTTCCCGTAAGTTTTCATATACTCAATAAGAGAACTGTAATCGCTTTCTTTTGAGGATTTGCCTTTTTCTACAAAGTATTCTGATGCAATAGTTTCAAGAGTTTCATTACTCAAATCCTGTTTATATTGCTTATATAAAAATGCTATTCTGTTTTTGTCAATTTTTCGTTTCAGAATATCAAATTCAAAACCCTTATTTAACTTATGTGAAATTATCTGAATTTTTCTCTCGCCTCTGGCAATTTGTGCCAGCGCAACTTTCAAATCAGAATGCGACAGTATATAAACCTGCGGATCTTTAGTGCATTCATATAAAGTATCTGCAAGTGCCCCTTCTATGGCACGATTTATTTTTTTACCTAAAGGAGGTTCTGTTGTACTTATCTGATTTAACAACTCATAATCTCTGTCAGATAAAATTTCTCCGTTCAAATTCCGCGACCAGGCTTCAATCTGTTCTTTTGTAAACCCTTCTTCGGTTGATTGAAAATAATCATTTATATATTCTTGCGGCAGATTTTTCAATTGTGCACCGTTCACTTTATAATAAAGATCTTTAAATCTCGTCATATAATCGCTGTCCGATTGAACCGGAATTTGCGGTTTTTCCTGTTTGAATGACGTCATTTCTTTAATCCGCTGATTTTTATCCCGCATAATTTCTTTTTTAAGTTCTTCAAAAACTCCTCTTGAAATCGCATTTTGAACTTTCTCCTGTGAATGCTGAATATTTGACCCGAGTTGTTTTGCATACTCCGGATTATTTTCCCAGAATTCAGTCATAATTTTTGATTGAAATTCACTAAATTCCTGAGTTGAATAAAGCAAATCCGCAGGTTTATATATTTGATTTTGTTTCAAATGCAATGATAAATCTTTTATTATATTAAAACTATGATTCCAGGCATCAATCATGGCATATTTTAACGGTTCTGCACCCGATTTCATTTTGGAAATGTAATCGGTTCTTTCCGCCGGCGACATTTCCGCCCACCGTTGAGCCAGTCTTTGCATTCTTTTTATATGCAAAGAATCTTTTTCCGCTTCGGTTAAACTCTCTTGATATATTTTTAAAGTATTTGAAGCCCAAATAATAAATAACTCATCCTGAGATAATTTATTTGAACCGACTTTAGTACGAGTCTGCGGAGCGGACGGTTCTTTTTCCTGACCGGTCTTTGCGGTCTTTTCTTCACTGCGGCGGAATTTTTTAAATTCTTTCAGCAGTTCAAGTTCTGTTTTTTGATCCGCTATCATATCAAGAATTTGGCTTCTTGTTAAAGAGGCCCACCACTTTTCAAATTTCTGTGCGGAAACTTTCGCTCTGGATGTTCTTTCTTCCGGAGAAAGAGAGTTCCAGAAGGCTCTTTGCCCTTCAGAAATTTTTTCACCGACCATATCGGAGTATCCGTCACGGGTATAGCGCAAAGACTGCCGGTATTCAAATTCCGGAGGTTGAATCCCGAGAGCCTTCAAAGTTGTTGTATATATGTATTGAGAATTTTTATTTTTAAATTTGAAATCCGCTTTAAAATCGTCGTCTAAATCTTTTTCCAAATCTTGGTTTATTTCATCAACAGTTTTATTTTCCAAAAATACTTTTTTAACAAGATAGACAGTCAAATTGCTTTTATCTTTTAGAACCCCCTGACCGCTTAATTTTAACAACTCGTCATTTTCTTTCAATGAATTTAATATACCTCTTGTGGCACGGGATTCAAGCGGATTAATTAAATCTTTAAATAACTGTTCGTCAGGATACGCATTTTTTATATCTTCAACTGACTGTGCAATTTCAAGAAGTTCGTACGCTTTTTGTTGTGCTTCCAGCGGCGAAACTTTTGATTTATCGTCTAAAGATTCTATATAATTTTTTACGGTTTGCGGCATCCTGTCTTTGTTTGTTTCATAAAATCTGTCCAAACCTTTATCTACTCTCGCACCGAACGAAAGCATATAATCATTATAACCGGGGAAATTTATTCCTGTATTTTGCGAAACATAACCTTTTTCAGGAGTCTTAAACTGTTCTTTTTTGTATTGAGTTCCATAAAATGAAGTAATAGGGGAAATTTTCATATATATACCTGTTATAAATTACACACATTTAATTTAAAACATCCGGAAACAAAAATTTGCTACTATTTTCTGAAAAAAATTATATTTTTCTATGAATTTTTGTAAATGTTGTATTATTGAAATATCTAAACTATTATTTTATAGTTTAAAATTGGGGAATAAAGCGGACTAGCATCCATACAATCAACAGTATGGAAACAATCCCGATGAAAACCAACCTTGCCTGATATAAATACCAGAAACCCGTTTAAACAAAAACTGTTTTAGAAAAAGGAGTTGAGAATATGAAAAAACAGATGAATGCTTTTATTCCCTATGAAAAAAGCACAGGACACGAAGACCTTTTAACCAGAGGATTTTTAATTTTATTACGTTATTCTTCTACTGTATTTTACATGTTTTATGATTATTTAAAAGAGGAATATTTAAAAATAATTTCCGAAAAAAATATATCGGTACCGCCTATGGAAAATTTGTTTTCTGCACAGTTAAACTATGAACTTACTACACAGGTTGGCAGTGAAGCGGCAAAAGATTTTATAAATCCTAATATCCTTTCTATACTTATAACAGATGAAAAGATAAAAATTAATAGCGAAGTTTCCTGTTCCGATAGAACGGCAATCTATGACGGCATTATTTCTTTAAATAAAGACTGGACTTTTATTATAGAAAACAAACCACACTACAAAAATGTATGGGAAGAACAACTATCTGTTGGTAAAATTTTAGGGGATTATATTAAAGAAAATGAATATACTCTGGTTAAAATTCCTATAGTTTTAACATGGAGAGAAATATTTAAGCGTCTTACACATCTTGAATGTTCCAATATAGAGAAAATACTAATTGCAGATTTCCAAGATTTTGTTTTTATAAAACATCCCGAATTATTCCCTTATGAAACATTTAAACAATGCAAATTAAATAGGCAACTCTTAGATTTAAGAATTGAAAGACTTTTAACCACTTTTATTGAAGATTCTGATAAAATTGAATATCACGGCAATTGGGCAAATAAAATAATACTTCATTATGACTGTATAAATCAAATAGATTATCGTCCGGTACTTGAAAATCAAAGCATTGCAATTTATTTTGCCTTTGGTTTTAAAGTCGCACAGTCAAGGGCATTCATCAATAGCGTTGATTTAGACAAATTAAAACAATTATCAAACTATGAAAAACAATTAAAAATTAGAATATCGGATAGCTATGGAAGAGAAATATACCGCATATACAGCAAAGAAGGTGCCGAAACTGACTTCATTGCCTTCTGGAAAACCCATAAGAATCATATAGGGCAAATATCAATAGACGATTTTAAAAACAATATTATGCACAAATTATGTCAACTAAATTTTTTAAAACCGATTGATAAAAACGAATTACTTGAAAGTATTGGAGAAAACAGAAAAATCGTTCGTTTAATGCCGGCAATGGACATGGAATATAATTTTTCACTTGAAGAAATATATGAATTTGAAAACAATAAGATATTGGAAAGAAAATTTATAGATAAAACATCGGAAGGTTTGTCTATCATAAAAAAAGAAAATGAGTTTAATAAATTATTAAAAGAAGAATATAAAAAAAATTAATTTATAGAACTTTTAACTGCTCCAACCGCATAAGATTTTCTTCAAAGAGTTTAGATGCACTATATAAAGAAACTTGCGCCCAGCCAAGCGGAGTATGCGTTCCGGGAACAAAAATGACTTCAGCAGCAGGATGAAAAAAGATAACCCGTATAAATTTATGACCTGAATTCATTTTTACAACACCTATGGCAAAAAATACGGATTGAAAATTCTGAAAGACGCCCATCGCAACATTGAGGCAAAGGATCTGGTAAAAGATGCTCAAAAATATAATATCGAAATAGAGGATACCACTGCAGACAATATAAATAAACAGTCAGTTTGATTATTTTTGACATAGAGTCTGAGTATTACAATATTGAACAAATATCTTGATAAGT
>CALUYV010000084.1 GCA_944325095.1 Candidatus Gastranaerophilales bacterium
AACAATCCGATAAACAGCATTAACGATGCCGCAATAAATTTGCTTCCGGACATCAACGGCATCAAAGCATTGATGAGAACATCTATTCCGCCGGTTTGTTTCAGAACCATTGCAAAACCTGCAGCAATAAGCATTACAAAAGCTACATACCCCATAAGTCCGACACCTTCATTTATAAGTTTGTCCATTTTCTGGTGGTCAATTGCGCCGGTTCCGAAAATTATGCTAAGACCGACAAGCGCGCCAAGCGGCAGAGAATTTGTCAGAAGCTGAACAGCCAATGTTGCAAATGCGGCAAACAAGGTTATATAGTGATTTTTTTCAAACCTGAGAGAATTTTCTTCACAAATTTCTTCACAAGAAGCTTTTATCGGCAAATCCTTGTATTCACGAGGTTTTCTGTAGCTTACAAAAACAGCGATAAGGAGTCCGGCAACCATTGCCAGCCCTAAAAACCATGTTGATTTCCAAATTTCGTTTTTAGCCACCTGCATTCCGTTTTGGATAATATTATCCGCAATAAGCCCCTGAAATATCAGTCCGAAGCCTGCCGGAATAGCTATATAAGGAGCTTTTAAGCCGAATGCCAGCGCACACGCGGCGGCTCTGCGGTCTAATTTCAGCTTATTCATAACTGTCAATAGCGGCGGAATTAATATCGGAATAAACGCAATATGTACAGGTATCAGGTTCTGCGATAAAACTGCAATTCCTGCAAGAATAAAGAGAAGCAGGTATTTGTTATTTTTGATTACAAGCGCTATTTTTTTAGCCATCAAAGGCGCAAGTCCTGTATGCGTCATTGCAGCCGCAAAGGCACCGAGCAGAATGTAGCTTAATGCGGTTTCGGAATTTCCTCCCATGCCGGAAATGAATGTGTTCATTACTTCCGATATGTGCATCCCGCCGACTAGACCGGCGGCTATTGCGGAAATTATCAATGCTAACAGCACATTAATTCTGCAAAGACACAATACACACAATAAAACTACTGAAACAATTATAGGGTTTAATAAAATTTCCATACTCTGCTCTTTGTTTTGTTACCTGTCACAAAAAGGATAGCATAAAAATCCCGCGGGTTAAAACATTGATAATTATTTTTCCGGGTTCTATAATACAGATGTGAAAGGAGAAAATGTTATATGTATCACGTTTATACTGAAAAAAATCATTCTGAATTTTCAAGAAGTTTAGTTATAGAAACTCCGGATTACGACCTTGCAATGGAAAAAGCCGAAAAAGCCATTGAAGGTAAGCCTGATATGAGATACATTGTAGAAGAAACAGACGGTTCTATGAACAGCTACGGGGAGCTCATTGCAACAGTCGTTGCCGAAAGCGACTAAAACTATACGCATTAATTGACGCACACTTAACATAAAATTAACACATCTTTGATATAATCATATTATGAGTAAAGATGCAAAAATATTAATCGTAGAGGATGAACCTCATATTAACAGATTAATTGAGATTGTGTTAATTTCTGATGGATACTACAAAATAAAAAAGGCGTTTGACGGTGCTGAAGCTCTTTCTATCATAAGGCAGGACAAGCCGGATTTGATTCTTCTTGATGTGTTGATACCGGAGATTGATGGTTATACACTTTGCCGTACAATAAAAAATGACACGGCATTAAAATCAATTCAGGTAATTATGTTAACTGCCAAAAAGACAGATGATGATATTTTAAAAGGCTTTGAGTCCGGGGCTACCGATTATATAACCAAACCATTCAAAAATAAAATTTTGCTGGCCCGTGTCAATGCACATCTGCAAAATTCACGCTCTATTGTACTGCCAAAGCAGTATCGGGATTTTATACTTGATGAATATAATATGAGTGCACAAATAAATAATACTCCGATAAAACTTACACGGTTTGAATTTGAATTAATGAGGCTTTTTATATCAAATGTAGGGCGGGTATATTCGCGTTCGCAAATACTTACATACCTGAAAGGCGACAACAGTTTTGAAGTTTCAGAGAGGGCTGTTGATGTTCAAATTTTAAATCTGCGAAAAAAACTCGGTGCCTTTGGTTCTAATATTGAAACTATTCGCGGCGTCGGATACAGGTTAAAGGAAATTCCTGATGAATAGACGCGATAAATTCTGGATTAGCAATCTGCTCCGGTTTACCGGAATCGTCTTACTTTTCGGATTGATTTTTTTATATAACATTATCCACTTTAATCATTCTTATATGACTGAAGAATATGATGAATTGAAAGTGTTTCAAAAACAGATTGAATGGGCGGTAAAACCTTATCTTGAACAGAATGATATACAGACAATAAAAAATTATTGTAATGAATTTACTGAAAAATCAATAAAGATAAGAATTTTTGATAAAAATAAAACACTAATAGCTTCAAGCAACATGTCTGACACGGAACCTCTCCGGGAAAATTGCAATACGGAAAAATTACCTTCGACATCTTTTCAAACATACAGAGCCTCTACTAAAAACAAGATGATAGGAATTGTCAAAGAAATAACGGCTCATAATACTCATTATTATATAGAAATTACGATTTCCGAAGAAGATGTAATGAAGAGTATTTTGGCTGCACAGGCAAATCTTTTTATTTTTATATTCTGTGCATTTGTATTTTTTATTTGCGGATATATCTATATATTGCAAAAAATCCGCAGACCGTTTAACAAACTGCAAGACAGCGTAATCAAAATAGCGAACGGGGCACTTGATACGGAAATCGAAATACCTAAACTTGCAGTACTTGAAGAACTTGCTATTGCAGTAAAAAAAATGGCTCAAAGATTAAAAAATCAAATACTAAGATTAAAACTCCTGGAAGAATACAAAAACGATTTTATACAAAACTTGTCACACGAAATAAAAACCCCTATAACAGCAATAAATTCCGCTATCGAGTTAATTGAAGAAAACAAAAACTCTGACAAAACATTAAACAAAGAGTGTTTTAATATAATTCAATTTCAAGTCAACGCGATAAATTCACTCGTTAATGATATTCTGAGTCTTGCTGAATTGACGGTTGAAAAAACTGACGAACACAAAAATTTTAAAAATTTTATTTTGAATGATGCGATAAAAGAAGTAATAAATTACACACCTGCAAATGGTATAAAAATAAATTTTAAACAAAACAAAAATATATCATTATACGGCGATTATGAATTAATAAAACGAGCCGTCACAAACCTGCTTGTAAACGCTATAAAATATTCAAAATCAGATGTAGTAGAATTTATAATTACGCAAGAAGATAAAACCGTAAAAATACAGGTAAAAGATTACGGTATAGGAATAGCAGAAGAGCATCTGCCTTTTATATTTGAAAGATTTTACCGCATAGATAAAGCACGAAGCCGAAAAAACGGCGGTACCGGATTGGGGCTTGCGATTACAAAAAACATTATTGAACTGCATAACGGGAAAATATCCGTAGATAGTGAATTAGGAAAAGGCACAACTTTTACAATAACCTTACCGCAGGATGAAAAGACAGAATGCAATCCATCATAAAATTGATTTTTCCGGGGCTTTAATATATAAAGTTATTAATTGGGAGAACAGTCAGAATGAGAAGAAAATTCATAGGCGTATTGAACGGTGCAATTGCCGCAGCAAGTTATGGCACAAACCCTCTGTTTGCACTGCCGATGTATAACGGAGGTATCGGAGTTAATTCCGTTCTTTTTTACAGATATGCTTTTGCTGTTCTTATATATTTCCTTTGTTTAAAATTTTTCAAAAAAACTTCTCTCAAAATTTCCAAACAAGAATTGCCTCCTCTTTTTATACTGGGGCTGCTTTTTTCTCTGTCGTCACTGACGCTTTTTGAAGCTTTCAAATACATAGAAGTAGGGATTGCCTGCACAATACTTTTTATCTATCCGGTTTTGGTTGCTGTTATTATGGCGTTATTTTTCCATGAAAAAATCACTAAAACTGTTATATTTTCAATACTGTTAACATTCTGCGGAATTATGCTTTTATATAAAGGCAATTCAGCCTCGGGTTTGAACTTATATGGTGTTTCCATAGTGTTTGCGTCGGCGCTATTGTACGCCATATATATAGTCGGGGTACGAACTATAAAGACAATCAAACACATCAAGATTGATAAATTAAGTTTTTATGTAATGCTTTTCGGGCTATTTGTATATGTTTTCAACCTGAAAGGCTGCACTGAATTGCAGATTATAAAAGAACCTTATCTGTGGCTGAATGCGATTGCACTGGCGCTATTCCCTACAATAATTTCACTGGAGACATTGTCTGTTTCAATAAAGTTAATCGGCTCGACAACAACAGCAATTCTGGGGGCGCTGGAGCCGTTGACCGCTATATTTTTCGGGGTCGTGGTATTCCATGAACAATTAACTGTCCGTATCGGAATAGGCGTTATGCTTATTTTAGCCGGAGTATTCTTAATTGTCACAAGAAATACTATCAGAAAAAAGCGGAGCTCATAATTTTATATTTGTAAAAAATTTGCGATAATACATTATTTTGCATATAATTGATTGAAAAATTATAAAGGGAGATATGGAAGATTTATTGGAAACTGTTTCTGTTGTAATAACCTGCTACAATCAGGGGCAATATTTGGAAGAGTGCATAAATTCCGTTACAAATTCAGATTACCCCAATATTGAGATAATTTTGGTAGATGACGGTTCAGAGGATACTTTTACTCAAAAAACACTGGACAAACTTGATTCCGGTAAAATTAGAATTATCAGGCAAAATAATCAAGGTGTCTGTGCGGCTCGCAACAACGGAATAGCAGCAGCCTCAGGCAAATATATTCTGCCTCTTGATGCTGATGACAAAATTGCAGAGACCTACATAAGCAAGGCTGTGAATATATTGGCGCGAAATCCCGACACCGGCATTGTTTTTTGTAATGCTATTTTGTGGACCCCGTTGCATAATAAAGAGCGCCGCTGGGAACTTGAAAAACCAACTGTCATTAATATGCTTACACAAAACAGAATTTTTTTGAGTGCCCTTTTCAGAAAATCTGATTTTGAAAAAACAGGCGGTTTTAATCCCGTTATGGAAGCAGGATGCGAAGATTGGGATTTGTGGCTTAAATTTTTGGAAAACGGGTTGAAGCCGTATAAAATAGACGAAGAATTATTTTATTACAGAGTTGCGGAAAACTTCAGGAGTAAAAATGCAATCCGCCCGCAAAATTACATCAAAATCAGATATAACATAATTAAATTACATAAAAAACTATATTTAA
>CALUYV010000085.1 GCA_944325095.1 Candidatus Gastranaerophilales bacterium
TTGTCACCCTGAACTTTACAAAGCGAACCGCCGCAACGAAGTGGCATAAAATTATTAAGCAATCGTTACAAACCTTTACATATTGCAAAAAATCTGCTACTATATATCTCGTAATATATGGTAGTGTCTGCAATGACAATGGAGTTAAATATGGTAACAAAAAAGGAAATGCCTGATTCAGATTTCGAGGCTTTGCTTGAGAAGTACGATTACAAGTTTCAGAAAGGCGATCTGGTAAAAGGAATTGTTTGCGGCTTCGATCCGCAGGGGGTTCTTGTCGATATCGGAGCGAAGGCTATGGCTGTCATTCCTGCTTATGAAGCGGTAGAAAAAGGAGAAAATCCGGAAGATGTATTCCAGAAAGGTCAGGAAGGTGAATTCCTAATCATAAAAGAAGAAGATGAAGACGGCAAATTTTTGTTATCCAAAAAGAAAGTTGATTTTGCTTACGCCTGGAAAGAACTTGAAAAAGTTAAAGCAAATGATGAAACAATTTTGGGAACCGTTGTTAATATCGTAAAAGGCGGAGTTCTTGTAGAAGTTTCCGGAATCAGAGGTTTTATTCCTACATCACAACTTCGGGCAAAAGAAACAGAGTTGGAAGTCGGCTCTAAGATTGAATTAAAAATCCTGACTCTTGATGTTCAGCAAAACAACTTTATTTTGTCCAACAAAAAAGTTTATGATGATACCGTAGAAGAAGCAAGAAAAAATATCTTCTCGCAAATCGAGCCGGGGCAGGTTGTCAAAGGTGAAGTTGTCAGAATTACCGATTTTGGTGCATTTATTGATATCGGCGGACTTGACGGGCTTCTTCCGCTATCTCAGTTATCGTGGCGATGGATAGATCATCCGACAGATATTTTGCATGTCGGCGATACTATTGATGTAGAAGTTATTGCAGTTGATTACGACAAACAGAGAGTTTCTTTGAGTCTGAAAAACCTCGAACCGGATCCTTGGATTGAGGCTGCAGAAAAAATTAAAGAAGGCGACAAAGTTTCCGGCACAATCACAAGACTTAAAAATTTCGGAGCATTTATAGAAGTATTCCCGGGAGTTGAGGCACTTCTTCCGCATAATGAAGTTGTTGCTTATCAAAATGAAACGGATTCTATTGTTAAAGTCGGAGATACAATTGATACATATATAGTTAAATTTAATCCGGCAGACAAACGCATTTCTTTATCCGTTCACGAAATAACGGAAAAAACCGGTCAAGAACAATAAAATTTACACAACCAAATATAAAACAGGACACGGGGATATTATTTATCTCCGTGTTTTGTTGACTTTTAAAATAAAAACATTATATGAATATCATACATTTAGATGTTTATTACTCGGTAGAAATAACACATAATAAAATAGAGAAAGAGTAGATAAACATGCCATTTCGGTACAGATTACAGAAAGTTTTGGACTTTAGAATAAACCAGAGAGAAGAACAAAGGACACGGGTTCAAAAAGCACAGCAAGCAGTAAATCAGGCCGAAAATGAAATCAAAAAAAACAATCAGGACATTCTGGACACAAAACAAGGAATGCGCGCCGCTGATCCGATGATGTATGAAGCTTATGACAATTTTTTACAGCATCTGTGGGAAAAAGCGGAACAACTGGAACAAAAAAGACAAGAGTTACAGAAAAAACTCGACGAGGAAGTTCAAAAACTCGTAAAATGTGAACAAGCCGTGAAGGTTCTTGAAAAACACAAAGAAAAAAATAAAGAAATCTATCTGGCAGAAGAAAAAGCAGCAGAATTAAAACAATTCTCAGAACTAGGTGTCACAAGATTCTTTAAAAAGGTTCAAGATCAGGCGATAGAAGAAGAGTTAGATAACAGTCAAAAGTAGAAGGTATCAAAAATGAGTATTAATACAACATTAGCATCAGTAAACGGTTCATCCGCAAGTTCACAGGTTTCAAAATCAAACGGAAGCGAAAATACAAAAAAGACTTCCGAAAAATCATTTAAAGATGAAATGCAAAAAGTGAACGAGCCGGAAAAAGAAACAAAAAAAGAAGAAGTCACTAAAACCGGTGAAAAAACAGAAGTAAAAGAGGAAGAAACCGTTTCCCAAACTAAAGAAAATACAAAACAAAATACCGTTGAAAACAAGCCGGAAATCACTGAAGATAAAAAACCGGAGGTTACAGACAAAAAAGATCAGCCGATTAAACACGGTCAAAAAGACAAACCTGATGCATTATCTAAAGATGCAGAATTAAAAAATATTGAATTACTAAAAAATCAGCAGCACGCAGAAATGTTAAAAAAACAGCACTTGCTGGATAAAAATAATATCGCCGCTGCAGAAGAAAACCAGCAGCAAATAGAACTCATCAAAAATCAGCAGTTATTAGATAAGAATAATAATCTTGCTTTTGAAGAAGCACAACTTCAGGCAGAAATAATGAAAAACCAGCTTCATCTGGATAAAAATAAAGTTTCTATCCACGATGAAGGCAAACAAAATGCTGAAATGATTAAAAATCAACAGCAAATGAATTTGCAAAATATGATTACAGAAAATGAATTAAACATTCAAAATATTAATGATAAAAGCCTGAACAAAACTACACACACCGAACAAAAGCACAAACATAATGTTCACAAGGATAATTCCGCTGACGAACTTGAAACGGCACAGAACATTGCGATGATTCAACAGGAAATACAGCCGGAAAATAATTACAACGCAGATAATTTGAAAAAAGAAGAAAACGAAACATTAAACGGTAAAGTTCTCTTCAACAATACCTTAACTAATTTTGATTTAAACAATAATGAACTGTCAAATGACATTCAGCAAATGATAAATACTTCTGCAGTTAAAACTGCCGCTATAGAAAGCACTCCGTCATACGGAACAATGAAATTAAACTCTGCAAATAAGGTTTCTATGACACAGTCAGATGCCGAGTTCTTTGTTAATTTGACACAGAACAACACTGATATTTCAATAGAAAATATAACAGCACAAGCAGCAGAAATGACAAAACAGGGTGCTGATGCAAAAAAAGTAGAAAAGAATGTACAAGTTTCGCAGACCCTGCTTGAAGCGTTGAGTGAATCCCGTGAAAACAACCAGCCGCTGAGAATTGATTTTGATCAAAATGTGTCTGTTGTATTACGGGTGAATAAAGACGGTGTTCTTGCCGCAAACTTTATTCCGCACGACAAAGCAGTAGAACAGTATTTGAGAAATAACATCGAAGCATTAAAAACTACTTTTAATGAAAATGATCTGCCGTATTCTGATTTAAGTTACTCAAACAGAGGCAGCAAACAACAGAAAGAGCAGCAGAGAAACAGACAACAGCAATAAATAAGGAGAATATAAACACTTATGAATGATGCATTTATAACCGCAATAAATACGCAATATGCAACCGTAAACTGGATGGATGTTATAGCGGACAACATGACAAATGTTTATACTCCGGGATTCAAAGAGAAACAGGTCAGTTTCAAAACATTCTTAGGCGGTGCAATAAACGACGATTACGCAAAAAAGATGAGCCAGGGAAAATCAACTCCCGGTACATCAAGCGATAATGTATTTCTGGAAGGTAAAGGGTTCTTTTTAACTAAAGCACCTGACGGAAAAAGTGTTTATACAAGACTCGGAGAATTCACCTTTGACGGAGAAGGCGTTTACAGAGCAAGCAACGGCAACACCGTACAAGGATATATTCTCAACGATAAAGGCGAAATTATGCAGGGAACAAAGCCGATAAGTTCTGACCTTTATCAGGAAACCGCATTAAAAGGCGGAGCACTTGACATTCCGACAACAAATATCAAAATGTGGATAGATCCTAATAACGGAAAATATCTCGGTAAATACGAAGAATACGAAATCAAAAACGACGGTACAATTGTCGGAAAAGCCGAAAACGGCAAAAAAGTCGTTCCTCTGTACAGAATAACAACAAGAAACTTCCACAATGCGGCAGGATTATATGAATACAAAGACGGCTGGTTTTTAGAAACGGAAGAATCCGGCAAACCGGTATTGGGCTGCGGAGAAATTCGTTCAGGACTGCTTGAATTATCCAACGCTGATTTTAAAGGGAACATTTCATATTACAAAATGGCAAAATTACAAATGGAAGTTGTAAACAAACTGATTTCTTCAAATAAAGAGTTATTACAACAGGCAATGCAGATGGTTAGCAGTTCTTAACCAAATAATATATAACGATGTTAAACTCCATGACAGAAGAGGCAAATGCCTCTTTTTATTTTTGAAATGTAAAATGATTTACATTTGCACATTTAGATTGTATCATTATAAAAGAATAGATACAGAGGGATATTATGAGCAATATAAAAATTGCCGTAGGTTCAGATCACGGCGGATTAGAATATAAGGAAAAAATACTGGAATTTTTAAAGAATAAGGGTTACGAAACAATTGATGAAGGCACTTATTCAAAAGAATCCTGCGACTATCCGGAATTTGCCCGTAAAGTAGCAAACCTTGTTGCAGAAAAAAAAGCCGACAGAGGGATTCTCATCTGCGGTTCCGGTATAGGAATGTCCATTGCAGCAAACAAAGTAAAAGGTATAAGAGCTGCGCTTTGCTCTGAAACAACTTCCGCAAGATTATCAAGGGAGCACAACAATTCAAATATTTTGTGCCTCGGACAACGTTTAATCGGAGAAACAATGGCATTCGAAATAGTTGAAACCTGGCTTAATACTGAATTCGCAGGCGGCAGACACCAGCATAGAATAGATATAATTGAATAGAAAGGAATTAGATGGAAATAGATTCTCACAAACTGGCATGCATAATTGCACAGTTTTTAGACGATAAACTGGCAAAAAATATAACAATTTTGAATATCAGCAATGTATCATCTCTTGCGGATTATTTCGTTATAGCAACAGGAGATTCCACCCCGCAGGTAAAAGCATTGATGGAAACTGTTAAAGACAAAGTCAAAACTATGTTTTCACGGCTTCCGCACAGACAGGAAAACGATGCAAAAAACCGCTGGAATCTGCTTGATTACGGAGATGTCGTCGTTCATATTCTGCATAAAGAAGAAAGAGAAACTTATGCCATAGAAAAATTCTGGAGCCACGCTTACAGTATTTTGGAAGATGAATGGAGAGAAACCGCTAAAGAATACAGCGAATATAATAAATAA
>CALUYV010000086.1 GCA_944325095.1 Candidatus Gastranaerophilales bacterium
ATGCGATTCCGGGTCGCAGCCCGGAATGACAAAGTAGTAATTGCTCCCCACCCTAGCCCTCCCCGAGTTGGGGAGGGAATCTTGCAAACCCCCTTCCCAAGTTGAGAGGAAACCGACAGAAGGCTCCTTCCCCGACTTGGGGAAGGTTGGGATGGGGAGTATCCCGCAAGGGATTTGTTTTGTCGTCATACCGGACTTGATCCGGTATCCCCTGCAAGTCTGGAAGATGTTAAAATTATTCAGTCCCTTCCAAAGTGTTCAACTATGCGACTCTGAATCAGCTCTGCATACAGGCTCACTCGTCCTCACTTCGTTGCGGCGGTTCGCTTTGTAAAGTTCAGGGTGACGAATTACTGTTCAGGGTGACAAGTAGAGCAGATATTCCTTTGCAACAAAAAAACAACCCTTATCAGGTTGTTTTTAATTCTCCCGGAGATGGATTTCAGCTCAGTTGCTGGCGAGTTGCACGAGCCTTGCAAATGAGGGTACCCCTTGTGGGTAAAACCACGGATTTTTGAGCATCACGAAAAAATCCCGTGGTGAGAAGACTCTCCGGGTTTGCAACAAAAAAACAACCCTTATCAGGTTGTTTTTTAATTCTCCCGGAGATGGATTCGAACCACCGTTGGAAGAGCCAGAATCTTCAGTCCTGCCGCTAGACGATCCGGGAATATTACACGGCTTGCGCCGACAAGTTTATTTTAGCATTTGAAAAATTAAAAGCAAGTATTTTTTATAAACGAAGTATAAATTCCCAATATTCATTTCTCTGTTTGTTATGATATACTTAAATCATGGCTACTAATTTTGATTTTTTAAAAGAAACAGATGTAAATTTATACGATATAATTTCCGATGCCGAAAAATTGTATCGGGATGAATATTTTGAACAGTGCATAAGCCAGACCAGACGATTTGCGGAAAATGTCTGCAAAAATGTTTTAGGCAAAAAAAGAACAACCGAAGAAACTTTTGATCAGATGCTTGCGACACTGAAAGATAATGCGCAAGGCTCGGAACAGGAAAAAGAATTTATAGAGGATTTATATTTTCTGAAAAAATGCGGAAACAAATCCGTTCATGCCTCTTCCGTCAAACAAAACGGAATTGATGCGCTTGAATGTCTGCAAAGAGCCTTTGAAGTCGCAATAAACTACAAAGTTTACAGTAAAAACGGCAGTTTGGATACATTAAACCTGCATTACGATATCAAACTCCTTGCCACAGGCAAAAAAGACAAAACTCTTGCACAAAAATACCGGCAGGCAGAAGAAAAAAATAAAAAGAAAACGACCATAAAAAAAACAAATTCTTCAAATAAGAAAGTATCTGAAACCACTCGCAAAAAACAACCTAAAAAACAGCATACCTCAATAAAATCAGTTCCGAAAAAAGAAAAAATATCCCTGTACTGGTATATTGTAGGATTTTTTACGGTTGTTGCCTTTTCTCTTGTAATTTTCCTGCTGATTTCAAAATAAAAACTTCCGTTGTCATAAATTATTTACTTTTAACTTTGAAATGTTATAATAATATGGCAGTAATTACGGTCGTAACAGAATAATAAGAAGAAAGGAAGTAAACCATGAAATTTGTATGTACAGTATGCGGTTGGTCAACAGAAGCAGATAAAGCACCTGAAAAATGCCCTTTGTGCGGTGCAACTACTTTCAATGTTGTTGACGGCGAAAATAAAGTTTATGCCTGCGAACATAAAGTAGGCGACGGTATTGTTGAAGATCAGGAAATCATGGAAGGATTGAGAGCAAACTTCAACGGAGAATGTACAGAAGTAGGTATGTATCTTGCAATGTCAAGAGTAGCTGAAAGAGAAGGCTATCCTGAAATCGCAGAAGCATTCAAAAGATATGCGTATGAAGAAGCTGAACATGCTGCAAAATTTGCAGAACTTCTCGGCGAAGTTGTAACAGATTCAACAAAGAAAAACCTTGAACTCAGAGCAGATGCAGAACACGGCGCATGCGCAGGCAAATTAGAAATTGCTGCCAAGGCTAAAAAATTAGGCTACGATGCTATTCACGATACAGTTCATGAAATGGCAAAAGACGAAGCAAGACACGGAAGAGGCTTTGACGGACTGTTAAAAAGATATTTCGGCTAACAGGCGAAATAAAAATATCTGATAAAAAATCGCTATAAGAAACTTATAGCGATTTTTCAATATTTAGAATAATTGTCGATTTAGGAATCGAACCTGCCATACGCTCAACCGGTTCTCCGTTTTTAAAAACCAAAATACTCGGCAGACCGCTTATTGCATATTTTTTAGCCGTTTCAATACATTCTTCTATGTTTACCTTTGCAAATTTTACTCTGTCGCTGTATTCTTCTGCAATACTGTCAATTACAGGAGAAAGTTTACGGCACGGACCGCACCAAGTAGCCCAAAAATCAACAACTACAGGAATTTGAGAATTTATAACTTCTGCTTCAAAATTGTTATCTGACAAATCAATTACATTAGCCATAATTAACCCCCATTTATTAAAATGTACTTCACAATATTAACATGGAAAAAACTTTTGTGCTATCATCAAATAGAAGAGTTACTCAGGGTAATAAAATGGCAAGAAAAAAAGTAATAGAGATAGTTTTAGATACAGAAACGACCGGTTTGGATTATACAAGAGAAAAAATGGTCGAATTTGCAGCAGTAAGGCTTGAAAACGGAAAAATTAAAGATGAATTTCAGACCTTGATTAATCCGGAACAGCACATTAGAAAATCAAGTATAGCAATTCACGGAATTACGGCAGAAATGGTTGCTGATTGTCCGACAGAAGCAGAAGTTATGCCAAAAATTCTTGAATTTATAGGAGATTATCCGATTGTTGCACACAATGCAATTTTTGATTTTTCTTTTATTAACGAAGCGGCAAAAAGAACAACCGGCAAAGAAATAATAAATGAAAGAATAGATACCCAGCAGATGTTCAAAGAGATATATCCGGAGTTAGAAGCCCACGGACTTAATGCTCTAACCGAAAAGTTCAAAGTGGAATTAAAAGACCACCACAGAGCAATGGGTGATACAATGGGGCTTGCACTGGCATATCCTAAGTTAAAAAAACTATATGCTCAAAAATACGACTGGGAAAGCAAACAGCTTGAAAATGTTGAATATTTGTTTGAAAGATTTTTAAGACTGCAGCAAACCGTAACAACACTGCAATCTGAAATGCAGGATTTGAAATCAGTATTTAAACTTTATTTTGAACAGGGCGGAGCACCGATTACCTCTCAAGAAGGGGATGTACTTGTTTATAACTCAAAACAGACTTTCGGATACGATTTTAATGCGATAAAACCCGTACTCGAAGAAATCGGAGCATTAGAAAAAGCGGTGAAATTGAATACCGGATTTGTCGATCGTCTTGTTAACGGAAAAAGCCTGGATGAAGAGAAAAAAGAAATTATAAAAAATGCAAGACAGGAATTAACCGAAACCAGAAATATTCAAGTAATTAAAAACAACAAATAGGAGAAGGGTTTATGTTAAAAAAGTTGGGAGAATTTTTTAAAGAACCTCCGGCAGCAAAACCTATTGAGGATTCTGAAAAAGTATCTTCTTTATATAAGCATTGGAGATGGCGGATATTTTATTCGAGTTTTATTGCTTATGTTGTTTTTCACTTATGCAGAAAAAACATTGCCGTTGCCCTGCCTTCAATGGGCAAAGCCCTGAATATGTCAAACACTGAACTCGGGCTTCTCGGTTCGACCCTTTATGTAACATACGGAATAGGTAAATTTATAAACGGAGTTATTGCGGATAAAGCGAATGTAAGAACATTTTTACCGACTGCGCTTATACTGTCTGCAATATGCAACCTTTGTTTTGTATTAAGTGCAGTATTTATAACTCCCGGACATGTGAGTTTTTTCGGACTGCCGTCAGCCACGGTTTTGTTATGGATAATGGCATTTTTCTGGGGAGCTAACGGATGGTTTCAATCATGCGGGTTCCCGCCGGTTGCAAAGAGTTTATCCTACTGGTTTTCGAACTCCGAAAGAGGGACAAAATGGTCATTATGGTCAACCTCACACCAGATTGGTGTATTTTCGGCAGTAATGCTTTCCGGATTTGCTATTGATAAACTCGGCTGGATGGCAGCATTTTACATTCCTGCAATAATCTGTATAATTACAGGTGTCTGGTTATTTGACAGATTGAGAGATAAACCGCAGACGCTCGGTCTGCCTGACATTGAAAAATATAACAATGAACCGGCAAAAACTGCTGATGCAAAAGAAGAAGCAGATAACACCCCGTATTTTCAAATATTTAAGGAACACATACTTTGCAACCCTGTTATATGGATGCTGGCGATTGCGTATATTTTTGTTTATATTATAAGATTCGGTACAGAAGATTGGCTTGTAAAATATCTTGTTGAAGTTAAACATAATTCATTAACTTTAGCCAGTTCAAAACTCAGTTCACTTGCATTGGTCGGTGCAGGCGGAGCAATTCTTGCAGGCGTAATATCTGATAAAATATACAAAGGAAACCGCACACCGATAAACATTGTATTTTTGATATGCTTAATCCTAAGTTTGCTTGCATTTGCAGCAAATCCTGCATCTAACCATGTATTGGATTATATTTATGCCGCAATGATTGGTGTCTTTACTGCTGGTCCTCAAATGTTAATCGGCGGATTGTGTGCTGTTGAAAGCAGTTCCAAAAAAGTCGCCTCCGCATCAATCGGTTTTACGGGAGTATTCGGCTATGTCGGAGCGGCATTATCATCAGGCGGCACGGGATATGTTGTTGATAAATTCGGCTGGAACGGCGCAATTGCTTTTTGGATGATTTCAACAATGATTTGTGTTGTGATTTGTACAATCCTTCTGATATTTGAGAAATTGAGAAAGAAAAAAGCGGCACAAAATTAATATTGCGAGATATTAAAATTATTCAGTTCCTTGTAATCCGTTCAACTATGCGACTCTGAATCAACTCTGCATACAGGCTCACTCGTCCTCACTTTGCTGCGGCGGTTCGCTTTGTAAAGTTCAGAGTGACAATTTTACCATTTTTATTTTTTCTAATAAAACTCTATTTTAAATATAACAATTCTTTTAAATCTTGTTTATT
>CALUYV010000087.1 GCA_944325095.1 Candidatus Gastranaerophilales bacterium
CAAAATGTACTGCCTATTAAAATCAGTTCTATGCCAGATGTTAAAAAAGGAAAAGTTATTTTAAATATGCAGCCAGGAGAAATTGTAGTGCTTATTATACACGAACTTTTATAAAATTCGGAAGTGGAATTTTTTGCTGCGCGGTGGAAATCCCTTGCGTGAAACTCCCCATCCCGACCTTCCAATCAGGGGAAGGAGCCTGCTGTCGGTTTCCTCTTAACTTGGGAAGGGAATTTGCAAGATACCCTCCCCAACTCGGGGAGGGCTAGGGTGGGGAGCAATTACTACTTTGTCACTCCGGCCTCCGAGCCGGAGTCGCATAGTTGGACGGATTGTGAGGGGCGGAATAATTTAAAACCCTCTAAACTTGAAGGGGATACCGGATCAAGTCCGGTATGACGCATTGGCATGGGGTTGCAGGGGTTTCTGAATCACGTTCCGCTTTGCTCCGCTGTTCAGAGTGACAACAAAGTAAAACCCTTGCGGGAGGTTCCCCATCCCAGCCTTCCAATCAGGGGAAGGAGCCTGCTGTCATCTTGAACAGCATAAACAATTTCCATTATTTGTCACTCTGAACTCGATTCAGAGTCGCATAATTGAACGCTTTGTAAGGGACTGAAAATTTTAAAACCATCTAGACTCAAAGGGGATACCGGACTTTACAAAGCGAAGTGCCGCAGCGAAGTGAGGACGAGTGAGCCTGTATGCAGAGCTGATTCAGGATTTCATAGTTGAACGGATTACATTCTTATAACAATTTTTCAGCCTGCTTTATTGCAGCAACCATACCATCCGGATTGGCAATATTTTTTCCCGCTATATCAAATGCTGTTCCGTGTCCCGGAGATGTTCTTATTATATCAAGTCCGATTGTTGTATTAACGGTGTTCATTCCGGCAACCGTTTTTATCGGAATGAGTCCCTGATCGTGATAGTTTGCAATATAGCAGTCAAATTCATCTTTTGTTCCTTTAAAATAATTCTTTGCGGCATTCACAAACAGAGTATCCGCAGGCTGCGGGAGTGTAATATTAATACCTTTTTCATTTAACTTTTTTACTGCAGGAATCAGGATATCCGTTTCTTCACCCCCTAAAATTCCGTTTTCTCCCGCATGCGGATTAAATCCGCAGAGTGCAAATTTGGGATTTTTTATTCCCAGTTTATCTTCAAAAACTTTTACTGTATTTTTTATCTTAGTTATAATTTCGTCTTTTGTAAGATGTATATCTTTTAGTGCGCAATGTCTTGTAAGAAGCAGAACTCTGAAGTTATCCGCAATAAAAAGCATTTCCGCCTGCTGATTCCATTTTGCAAGAAATTTTTGCAAAACTTCTGTTTGGCCGTTGTAGAAATGTCCTGCAAGGTGCATTGCTTTTTTTGCTGTCGGTGCTGTTACTATTGCTTTAGGTCGAATTTCGCAGGCCTTTTTTAATATTTGATAGGAGAACTCACCTGCTTCTTGGGTTATTGCTCCCGGAATAATATCTTTTGCCAGATACGTGCACTCAATAATTTCATAAGGAATATCTAATTTTCCATAATAATTCAAAACTTCTTTATTTGAAATTATTACAACTTTATCACTATCAATCTTTAGTTTATTCAGTGCTTTTATTGTTATTTCGGCACCTATACCGTTCGGGTCGCCTGTTGTTATCGCAATTTTATTCATTATAACTGTTCTTCATGTTTTTTAAAATAGTTTAAAATTTCAATGAGGGTATTTACACCTCCAAGATTTCCTGATTTTGTTACAAGCCATTGATCCGAGGTTGCATTTTTGCTGAGAGCGATAGCCGGCAAAACTTCATCAACAAGTTTTAATTGATTGGCATTTATTGCATTACAGCATTTGTAAGATGTTTCACCGCCGAGGGTTATAAGAATTGCTTTGCATCTATCGAGAACTCTTTTTGTTAATTCAGCAAGAAAATCCGTAACAGCACCGGCAAGACCGGATTTTGTCAAGTCTGCTTTTATTGTATCTTCTGAAAAACCGTCAAAATTATTCAGCAGGTTTGAAGTATGTACAAGAACAACATTAGAGTTAACAAGGTTAGCAGCAATTCTGTCAACGAGTTCTTCTGTGACTCCGCCAAGAATAGCATCCATTCCTAGTTCTATTACGAGGCTGTTTTCTTCAAAATCTTCGGATTGTTCATATTTATTTATCTGATTCAGAGTGATTTGCGTGGCACTGCCCGAAACAATCAATTTTGGCAGTTTAGGCAGTTTTACAGGCAGAATTTCTGATAGTTCATCTTTTGGAATCCATTGATTGCTTAAAATTTTTCCGGCAGCAGCATTTCCGGCAGGCAGAATTTTGTAATTTGATTTCTGCATGGCAAGGACAATTTGTTCTATATCTGTTATGGAAACAGAATCCGCAACAATTATTTTAACACCTTTTTCGATTAGTTTATTTATTGCCTGCAAAATAGGGCCGGCACCATCAAGTATAGTTTTTAATTCAATCAGTCCAACAATATCTTTTAAATTACTTCCAAGTTGATTTTGTAAAAGCGTAGGCAGATGCGATTCAAATATCGGAGAAAGCGGATCTCTTGCCATTTCCGTTCTTTCGATAGGAACACCTTTCAAAAGGTGATACCCGCCGACAGTAATCCTGTTTTCCTGCGGGAAAGCAGGCATAATCAATGCAGCATCCCAATTGAGAACATCCAGCATTGACATAATTTCAACAGCAATATTTCCTCGTATTGTTGAATCTATCTTTTTGTAGAAATAATCGGGATTAACTTTTTCAACTAAATATTGAGTGGCAAGTTTTACTTTTTCAAAAGCGTATTCCGGTGCAATATTGCGTGATTCTGTTGCAATTGCCCATACTTGCGAGGTGTTGGATTTGCCGGGTTCTTCTTCTGTGTTAAGCAAAATATGTGTATCTGCATTGTTCAGCATAAATTGAAGAGCTGTATCGTTTGCTCCCGTTAAATCATCCGCAATAATACCGACTGTATTTGAATTAACTATCATAATACTGCTTCTTCTGTATCTCTTTTAGAACCTAACAGTTTTATTGTGTTTGCCCGGATATAAAAAGACTCACGTTCATTATTTGTTGTTTTATCAACCCATTTATTATTGGCAATTGCACCGTCAACGGCTACCAATCTGCCTTTTTTTACATATTCGGCGGCAAATTCTGCCTGTTTATCCCAGACATCAATATTGAACCAGTCAGTTACTTCCGCTTTTGTCTTGGAATCCCATCTGTTAACAGCAACGGAAAAACTTGCTTTCATTTTGCCTGAATCAAAGGCTCTAAAGTTTTCGGAGGCATCTCTGCCGACTCTTCCAACTACAACTACAGTGTTCATTTATTTACCTCTTTTCAATGATATTAAACATTATACAAAATTTGTTCTTATAGTCAAAATTAATACATTTTAACAAGGCTTCTGACTTTTGTAAGAACTTCACCTGCTTTTTCTCTTGCTTTTGCAGAACCTTTAGTTATTATATCGTGAACTTCGTCAATATGTTCCTCGTAATATTTTCTCCGCTGTCTTATCGGTGCAAGTTTTGAATTGATTTTTTCAGCAAGCATTCTTTTACATTGGGCACAGCCTCGTAAACCTTTTTCGCATTCTTCTCTTACTGTTTGCACCTCATCAGAATCTGCAAATATTTTCCAGTATTTGAAGGCAACTTCGCATTCATCAGGATGTCCCGGGTCGTCTTTGCGAATTCTTGATCTGTCAGTGATTGCGGTCATAATTTTTTTTGCGGTTTCTTCTTCCGTATCAGAAATTTTTATATCATTATTGAATGATTTACCCATTTTATTTCCGTCTAAACCGCATAGTAAAGAGCAATCATTTAAAAGCGGCTTCGATTCTTTGAAGAAATCTTCTCCGTACAGATTGTTGAACCTTCTTGCAATATCTCTTGTTATTTCTATATGAGCAACCTGATCTATACCAACCGGTATGTAATCGGCATTGAACATCATAATATCAGCACTCATCAAAACAGGATATCCCATAAGCCCGTAATTGATCTGAGAACCTTGTCCTTCTTTTGTCTTGAGAATTTTTGCCATATCTTTGAGGCACGGATCTCTTTCAACCCAATTTTGAGGTGTTATCATCCCCAGATAAATATTCAACTCTGCAATTTCAGGGATTAAAGATTGAACATATATAACTGATTTTTCCGGATCGAGTCCGCAGGCAAGCCAATCAATAATAACATCAAGTGTGTTTTGTCTTAAATCTTCTGTTTTATCGTATTTTGTAGTCAGAGCATGCCAATCAGCGACGAAAAAATAGCAGTCATAATCATTTTGAAGTTTTACCCAGTTTTGGATAACTCCGAGATAATGACCTAAGTGTAACCTGCCCGTAGGGCGCATCCCTGATACTATAGTCTGCTTCATTAGCGCACTCCTTTCCATCCTTCTGCTATTATATTACAAAAAAATGCGGTATGCGTGAAATTTTGTAAAGAATAAAGGTATCGTGCATTTGTTTTTACTTCGCTGCGGCGGTTCGCTTTGTAAAGTTCAGGGTGACAGAAAAGAGAATCGTCACTCCGTGCTCGACACGGAGTCCCCTACAAGTTGAGAGGGTTTTAAATTATTCCGCCCCTTGCAATCCGTCAAACTATGCGACTCCGGCTCGGAGGCCGGAATTACAAAGTAGTAATTGCTCCCCACCCTAGCCCTCCCCGAGTTGGGGAGGGTATCTTGCAAATCCCCTTCCCAAGTTAAGAGGAAACCGACATAATGCTTCCTTTCCCTGATTGGGGAAGGCTGGGATGGGGAGTGTCCCGCAAGTGTTTTATGTTGTCGTCATTCTGAACAGCGTAGCAATGCGCAGCGTGATTCAGAATTCCCTGCATCCACCGCCAATGCGTCATACCGGTTGGATTTTCGGTAGGGTGAAGCAAAACGGAACCCGTAAGGTGCGGGTCGGACGTTACTCCGCCCGCACCCCGAATAAT
>CALUYV010000088.1 GCA_944325095.1 Candidatus Gastranaerophilales bacterium
CGCTCATTAAGAAATTCTTCCCTCTCTCCTCAAGGGAGAGGGAAATTATTTTACGTAAAGAACTTTTCAACCATTCACCCGTTCAACTCTCTTCACGCCTCACACTTCACTCTTCACTTTTTTTAGTTATAATTATGTTATGGCTAAAGGTGCGATATTTGACTTAGACGGAACTCTCTTATATACGCTGGAAGACTTAAAAGACAGCGTAAATTTTGCACTTGATAAATTTAATTATCCGGTGCGGACTCTTGATGAAATCAGAGTATTTGTCGGTAACGGAGTAAAACTATTGATGGAGCGGGCTTTGCCTGATGGAATTCAAAACCCCGACTTCGACAGGTGCCTGAACTGTTTTAAAGAACATTACGCAAAAAACATGTACAACAAAACAAAGCCTTTCGATGGGATAGAAGATATGCTCGACATTCTAAAATCCAGAAATTACCGTATTGCTGTTGTTTCAAACAAGTTTGATGCTGCAGTCAAAGAACTCTGTAAAAAATATTTTAATGGAAAGATTGAACTCGCAATAGGAGAAGCGGAAGCGGAAGGAATAAGAAAAAAACCTTATCCTGACAGCGTTTTGCGTGCTATGAAGCTTCTGGACTGCGATATTGACAAAACTTTTTATATAGGAGATTCCGAAGTTGACATCCAAACTGCCGATAACAGCGGTCTGAAATGTATCAGTGTCACCTGGGGATACAAAGACGAAAAATATTTGATTAGCCAAGGCGCAAAAATAATTGCCCGTAAACCTTCTGATATTTTAGAATTTTTAAAATGACCGTATTTTCAATCAGGCATTCAATTTTTGAATAAGCATCAAAATATTTTCGCCAAGATTTTTCATATTAGCCATAGCCTCGGCATCTGCGCTAATTTCACCTTTATCACGGCCAAAGCCGAAATTCCAATAGGTAGAACCCGGAATAATCATTTCAGACATTAGCATCATCTCATGAATACTTGCCTGAATAAAGCTTCCGCCGCCTCTTCTTTCGGCAATTACAGCCGCTCCGACTTTGTGTCTGAAAAGTTTGCCGTTTGCCGATGCCACAATACCCGCTCTGTCAATCAAAGCCTTCAATTCCGGCGTCATATTGCTGTAGTACGAAGGAGTGCCCCAAATTATCGCATCTGCACTAAACAAATCTTCAAGAATATCATTTACAATATCATCATTGAATGCGCATTTTCTGTTCAAAAGTTTCTGACATGCCCAGCAGCCCCTGCATCCGTGAATATTTTTTCCGCCGACCTGAATAATTTTTGTTTCAACGCCGGCTTGATTAAGCGGTTCCAGAACAGCATTAAGCATTATTTCAGTGTTACCGCCTTTGCGGGGGCTTCCGTTTATTGCAACAACTTTCATGCCAACTCCTCCTCTTTAATCTCGTATTCCATAACATAATCATCCATTTCATATCCGTTGCCAATACGTGTTACAAGAGGATGAAGTATTTTAAAACCCCATTTTTCATATATTTCAACAGATTTAATATTTTGTTTGTTAACAGTCAGTTGAATTTTTTTTAAATTCTTTTCCAATGCCATTTTTTTTATCATTTCAAAAACAAGACGGCCTATTCCTATATATCTGTAGTCCTTAGCCATATAAAACTTTGACAAAAACAAATAGTCTTTTCCCGGTGCAATTCCAAAATAACCTGCTTTTTTGCCATCTTCTACAACAAAATAATATTCGTAATTTTCATATTCTATCTGTTCTGCCAGCGCAATCTCAGACTGGAACTTATTAACCATGTAGTATATTTGTCCTAAAGTCATTAATGAATGCCAGTACTCAAACCAAATATCTTTTGCAAGTGCTGCAAGCTCTTTTATATCTGCCTTTTCAACTTTTATTATATCTGTCATATTTGCCTCTGATTCCATTCAACATTTATAAAACACAAATCATCACCGGTACGTGCATTCTTCAAAACATGTTTCGTATGTTTGTCATCTGCAATTTCAATTTGTGACAAGACCTTATTACCGAATTTAATCTCTTTCTTAAAAACTATATCAAGATTTTTTATACAACGAGAACTTCTAAAATCCAAACTAAACGGTTCAAAAGCCCAGATTATATAATTGCAATTGTTGGCGTGATGGTTAACGTCTATATCATCATATCTTATTTCAAAAGTTTTTTCAATATCTATTTTATCCGGCGTCTTGATTTTCGAAAAACATAAGTCCTCAGGCTGCTTTTGATAAAGCGGCATAAAAGGATTGCCTTCGAGCGCATCTGCAACACTGACGGGTTTGCCGGAAAGAGTATCCACAAGCGACCACGAACTTGCGGCTCTTGCAAGGCACTCCGAGTCATTCCAAATCTCAAAATCACGGAAAGCAAAAATCTTATTGTATCCTCTCGGTTGAGTTTTGAGAGTAAGGTTATACAAACCGACCGGATATTTAAGAAACTCAATTCTGTATTTAAGGAGAAACCAGGCGAGATTTTTTTTAGAGATATAAGAATACCCGAACCCGAGATTTTCGGCATTTTCGCTTGCCATATCCTGAAAGAAATTCAACACAGCCGATGGCTTAAGCGCAAGCCCGAAATCCATCTCGGAATATCTTACCTTTACCTTCTCCTCGTACATAAATATATTTTAGCATAAAACCTTTAACTTGTGATTTTAATTAAGGGAAGTTAATAGATTTAAGCGTACAAATTTATTTGCCTGCTCAAAATGTAAGTGCTCAGGTGTATTTTCGGTAACGATAACCCTGATTACTTTAATACGGATATCATTTTAATTCTCACTGTTTATCAAATCATCCATAAAATCATATAATGTTTTTGAGTGCTCCCAGCCTGTAGTTTTAATAAACAAACCAGAATCCATTATTGTTTTTCTTAAGGATGTTTTTTTGTTCAATACAACTTTATGCCCTTTTTGCTCAAATTTTTCCTTTATAAAATAGGCAATTTCTTCCAGCGTTAAATTCCCCGAATCATCAGAACCTATATTATAAACAGGATTCCATTTTTCAACAGGTGTTTCGATTAGTTTTATAATAGCCTTAGAAGCATCTTCTACATGCAAATAACCAAATTGCTGCTGCCCGTTTTCAATTTCTATTATTCCGGTTTCTCTGGCTTTTTTTATTAATTTGTTTACAACTCTATCGGTATATTCTGCCCCGACTAAAGATCCTAATCTTAAATTTGTATATTTAGTATTTGAATTTTGAAAAATTCCATTCCCGAGCTCTTCGCAAGCAAATTTACCAAGAGCATAAACATCCCCCGGATTTATTTTACCGATTTCAGTGGTGTTATTGTCCCTGTACATTCCATAAACGCTTTGAGATGAAATATTTACAAGCGCTTTAATATTATTTTCTTTTACTTTTAAAAACAAATTTTTCGTATAGCCAATTGAGTCTGCCAGATTCAAAAGGCTATTTGTGCAACTGAATGCACAGTTAATAATAATATCTATATCCTCAATTTTATAATCATCTGAAAAAAAATTGTCATTTGTGATATATGTTATATTTTGAATATTGTTTTGAGGTTTAAGTGTCCTCACCAGAGTAGAAATTTTAAAATTTTTTTTTAACATATCCTGAATAAGATGAGTGGCTAAAGTGCCATATCCTCCGGTAATTAATACATTTTTAAACATTATTTTGCTCCTCATAAAGAATATTGTGTCCAGATATATCAAGAATCTGAACTTTTGAACGAATTTCTTTTATTTTTTCAATCAATGAAGCCCTATTGTCAGCAATAACAAAGACTCTGAGAACTACTTGATTTAAAGTGCCAAGTGCTGAATCAGGAATAGTTTCATTCTCATGTTTATTTTTTACAACGGCAACTACACCATTCATTGCACTAACATCATCTAAACCTATAAAACTGCCGATTTGAGACGGTTTAGCCAAAAAAGTAACATTTGCTCCGAAAATATCATAATCAGCTTTTACTTTACAAATTTGATCAGACATTTTACCGGTTAAAGCATAATTTGTCATCATCTTCAAGGGGTTAACACCGCATATTTTTTCAAAAATTCTATATTCCTGAGTACCTGACAGCCTAAAACCCATATCATAAGGCTTGATATCCTTACCATCAACTTTCGCCTGAATAAATAACATTCCATTTTTTAAATCAAGAGATTTTAATGCGTTTATAATTTTTTCATTAAAATTATTTTCAAAATGGGATAAATATTTTGACGGCCAAATATAATAATCCGGTAAAGGTAAAATGCCTTTTTCAAATTGTACAATATGTCTATCCGCCATACCAATTAATTGAATATCACCATCCTGTAAAAGATACTCAATCGTAACTTCTTCATCATCAATATAGCGTTCAATCAATACTTTTTTTGATTCAGAAAATTCAAGAGCAGAGTTATAATTTTTCCGAAGCTCATTTTGATTATTGCAAATTTTTACTCCATATGCACCTGAAGAATCAACCGGTTTTACAATAACAGGATATTGTATATCTTTTGAATTTATGCTGTATTCCTCTATAACCGGCACGTCGTACTGTTTAAATAAATTTTTATAAAAATTTTTATCCGAGGTTTGGCTTAACTGTTTTTTGGTGGCATAAAACGGCAGATTAAGTTTTTCGCAAAGTTTTTGGGCCATATTTATATTAAAATCATGAACACCGGTAAACACGGCATCAACACCGGTTTGTAGTGCTTTTTGCGCAAGAGTATCCACATCCGCAGTAGAAATATTCCAGCATTCATCAGCAATCTGTTTTGCAGGAGAATCCTTTTGGTCAAGGTAATCCGTAACTATTACATAAGCACCCAGTGACTGTGCGTATTTTACAATATCAACCGAGCCTATCGGTTTTCCTGCAAGAATTAAAATTTTTTTATCTTTAAATCTATTAGTCGTCATATAAATTTCCTATA
>CALUYV010000089.1 GCA_944325095.1 Candidatus Gastranaerophilales bacterium
CACAAAAAAAACCACTCATTACTGAGTGGGTCGTTTTCTGCATCCTAATGGTCTCTTTTAGTGTTTATTATTTAGGAGTTTATATGTTTTTGGGGTTAATGAATCTATTTATATTTAGTGTTTCGACTACACTTAAATCTTATGTCTTTATTATTGCATATAAGATTTTAAATGTCAACTAAATGTTTTAAAGTAATCACAAAGAAAACCTGAAATGCAAATATAGTGTAGAATTTACACTTTACAAAACTTAACAATATGTTATAAAACCCAAAATATGGGCATGTCATAATTGTAAACATTTGTAAATCAAAACCACCGCAAAAAGGCAATTATTTAATAAGTATATACTTTATATATATAAGAGTATAAAAAAGGATAAAGGATATGACAAGCGGTTATAACAACGGCAGTATCGCTCCGATAAACAGAATTAATCTCGGAAATGATGCTCAGGTCGGGATAGGACAAAATAATTATTATGACACTTCGCAGGTTGCGGGTGTTTCGCAGGGCACGAGGGCTTACGAACAGAACTGGGATCCATCAAGTTTTAGTTATATGACCAAAACCAGTATGAACTCTGTAGGTTTGAATCCATTTCAGAATAACTTTTCTGAGGTAATTTTAGGATACAAAGATGACGGAACAGTTGATATTGGTCATACAATAGGTATTGGATAGCAAAATAAAGATTTAACCCCGGTAAAAACAGCCGGGGTTTTGTTATGATTTGTAAATTTTTTATAAAAAATAGACTTTCGACTAGCAAATATTTTATTTTGGGGTTTAGGTATATGTGGGTATTAATGAAAATAATGAAGGTTAAGAAATCATGAAAATTACACCAATATCTTCGCAATGGCTTGTATCAGGTATTAAGAACAAATTTCAATATTCAAATAAACCAATTACGAACAATAATACAGTGAAAAACAATGATATTTTTGTAAGAACCTCATCGCATTCTGTTTCTCAACCGATGCCTGTACATTTTATGGGGCACAATGTCTACCTGATTGACGGCGGAAACCATGCAAAAGATATGGAGCATTTTGCAAAAGCTATAGACAGCGGCAATAATATGACGGTTTATACTTATGAAACACAAGACCCTATCTATTCAAAATTTGGAAAACCGTGGCAAAATGTAGAAGAAGAATTACAAAAATTATATTACAGTGAAAGATTGAAGAAAGACGATTATGTCGCAGTTCCTGTATATATAAACGTTCCTCTGCAAAATCTGGAAGCCCAGTATAAAGAGGTTATGAAGAAAGATATTGATTTAAAACCTTATAATGTTTTAACCCATAAAAAAGAACTTCTGGAATTTCTGCAGGAACTTGCGCGGGATCCCAAAAAGCATGAAAAATATATCAGATACATGGATCCGCAGGACAGGGGTTTGGAATATGTATCAGGCATAATCAATGTTTTAAACAGACTGGATTGTAAGAAAATTTATGTACCGGCATCCCATCCGCATGAAGCAAGCTTAAGATGGATGGCAAATGAAAGAGGCAATACTCCGGAACTTACGAATTACCTTGCGACCGGATATGACAAGGATGGTAAGGTTCATGGCATGCTTGATGAAATTAAACGTAACGGCTGGTATGATTTTAATTTATTAACGCTGGCCGATGTTGATGTTGTGAACATGAAAAAATCAGACGGATTTACGGATCATATATTTTCCGCATACGATACGATTGTAAATGACGGAGAGCGCGGCGTTTATAACCTGACGCCGGTTCGGGATGAAGAAGGCAAAATCCTCGGATACAGCTTTAAAGATGATAAAACTAACAGCTATCCGGTGGAAGAATTTCCGTACAATGAAGATTTGCAAGATATTTCAAAATTTGTTGGCAAAAGTGTTGATGAAGTAGTTGCCGATGATGAAGAAACCGAATGTTTCAGAAATGCGCTCGGCGAACATCGGGATATGCTTCAATTTGCAGACAAGCTGTATCCGGTTTGGAAAGTATATAGTCAGGAACAGTTGTGGAATGACAAAATCTATGACAAGGGAGATTTTGTTGATTATAAAATGGAGAATTTTTTCAGGAGAAACGGAGATTATAAAATAATATACCCGCCCGGAGATGTTGAAAACAGCGGCCGTCCAAGTGTAAAAGCAATGGGAGGAAGCAGTTATTCTATGTTTACGGCAATTAAGCGTGATATAGATAACCAGATATTTTATGAAAGAGTAAAGGAAGATGGCGTAAATTTGACAAATACAATATGGAGTATTGTCGATGATGCTGAAGGGTTGATGCGTGTGGGAGATTATGACCGCGCGGAAGAAGGCTTTACAAGTTCATTGAGATATATTGATATGGTAGGATTTGACCCTTCAGAACAGTCATTCCTCCGGGCATATAAAGGTCTGGCAGATTTAAAATATAACAAAGGCGATTATGCCGGTGCAAACGGTTTATACAATTTCTACCTGAATAATATTTGTAAAAAGCTTGAAAACTCAACACCTGAATACTTTATATCGCATGAGAGCGAGCGTAAACATATAGCAGATATATTTTTACGTCTGGCAGATATTGCCAACCGCAGAGGTGAATATATTCCGGAACAGGAATGCCGGATTGCAGCACAGGCTATAGTTCCGTCTTCTGATTTGGGATATTACATAATTAACCGCAGGGCAAAGGGCGATAATAATATAGGAGATTTAATACAAAATGCACGTCGATAAATTACGAACAAATATCGCTTTTAATGGTTCTATAATAGATACCCATATGCATATAGGGCATTGGTCAAAGAACGGCAATTCCAATAACACATTGAATTTTGATTCAAATACAATAGATGAGTTTGTAAAGAATCCATTGAATGTTCAGGTGAGTGGTGCGGTTCAGCAGGACGAAGTTGAAAAAGTTATTATATCGAATCTTGACGGCCTTGTAGTTAACGGTCAGGATGAAACAACAGCCAATAAGGCTCTTTTAGAAATGTGTAATAGTAATCCTAAATATCATGCTCTGGCGGCTTGCGCGCCGTCTGTTACAGAAGGGAATTCTGTTTATATAAACAATTTGATACAGGAAAATCCGGATAAATTTATCGGGTTGAAATTTCATCCCCGACATTTTAACGCGCAAGCAGACAGCGATATTTACAGACCATACATGTTTTTAGCAGAACGCTACAATTTGCCGTGTATGTTTCATTCAGATCTGCAGTTTGCTCCTGACGGCAAACCTGTTGACAAGATTTCTTCTCCGGAGGCAATCCACAATATTGCAAGACTTCACCCTGATGTTCCTGTAATAATGGCGCATATGGGTGCAGGTGATGCAAAGTCACATCAAAACGCTATTGAGGAGCTTTTAAAATCTATAGATAACAAAGATTCAAAACTATACGTTGACATATCGTGGGTAGATTGGGGTAAAGACGGACTTAGCAGCAACCAAAAGCCAAGTATTGTTAAACTTATTAAAGAATTGCAAAAAAGGAACGCTCTGGATAGAATTTTGTTTGGTACAGATGCCCCGCTCGGGTGCTTTGGCGAAACCCCTGCAGGCGGACTTTCTCCAAGACAGGCTTATGAAAAAACAGTAGGAGATTTAAAAACTGTTATTAAGGAGAATTTCAAAGAACAGTCGGATGATTTGATAAACAAGATTTTCTATCAGAACGCAGAGAATTTATTTTTCAAAAAAGATTGGACAACACCTGTAGAGCCAAAAATTCCGAAGACACCTCTGATAAAAATAATTGGAATGGTTGCGGCAGTATTAGCATTGATAGGCCTTGGCGGAGTTGTAATTGATAAGATTTCGGAGGCAAAGGATACCGGTCTTAATAAATAAAACCTTATAATGCTTTTGAAATAAAAATAAAAAACCTGCTTATTACAAGCAGGTTTTTTAATATAGTATTCGCAGTAAAAATTACACACCGACTGCAGATTTTGATTTTTCAATACAATCAATAAGAGTTTTTGCAACGGTTTGCTGTTCTTCTTTTGTCAATTCAGGGAACATCGGAAGCGAGATAACCATTTCGGTATCTTTTTCCGTGTACGGGAGTGAACCTTTGCCGACTCCTAAGTATTCGTGAACTTTCTGTAAGTGCAGAGGTATCGGATAATAAAGCATAGCACCGATTCCGTTTTCCTGAAGCATTTTGTGAACAGTATCGCGGTTAGGAATTTTAACCGTGTATTGATGATATACACAGTAAGTATCTTTCAATTCAACCGGAGTTTGAATATCTTTGCAGTCTTTGAAAAGTTCATTGTAATAGTATGCATGTTCGCGTCTGAGCTTGTTCCAGTTGTTTACATGCGGAAGTTTTACTCTTAAGATAGCAGCCTGAATTTCATCCAATCTGCTGTTAACGCCGATTTCATCATGATGATAACGGATAGCTCCGCCGTGGTTTCTGAGAGCAACAACTCTGTCGCGGAGTTTTTCGTCGCTTGTCATAATTAAGCCGCCGTCACCCATACCGCCTAAGTTTTTAGTCGGGTAGAAGCTTAAGCAGCCGAAATCACCGAATGTCCCGACCATTTTGCCTTTGTAAAGAGCACCGATTGCCTGACAGCAGTCTTCGATAACGTGGAGGTTGTGGCGTTTTGCAACATCCATAATCACATCCATATCGCACGGCTGGCCGTAAAGGTGAACCGGAATAATAGCCTTAGTTTTCGGTGTAATAGCAGCTTCTATTTTAGATGCATCAATATTGAAAGTATCAGGATCAATATCTACAAATACCGGTTTTGCCCCTACAATTCCGATAGCTTCTGTTGTAGCAACGAATGTGAAAGCAACAGTAATAACTTCGTCGCCGGCTCCGATATCAAGTGCTCTTAAAGCAAGATGAAGAGCATCTGT
>CALUYV010000090.1 GCA_944325095.1 Candidatus Gastranaerophilales bacterium
ACTTCACCTTGTTGATTAATTAAAACCTGTTCCGCCTGAGGATATCTGAGCCTCAAAAGTTCTTGAAGAGTCAAATCCGGATGTTTTTTAGACAAATTTTCAAGAATGGTAAATATCTCTTTTTCTACAGGAAACATACTGTTTTTATATTTTTTCAAATATTTTACGGCAATAGATGATTTTTTGCCGAAAGTTTGCATTTGACGATGTTTATCATATTCTTCTCTCGGTATCAGACGCTCAATATCAGAATAAGCATCCGGCACGCCTTCTCTAAGAAGTTTTACAAAAAAAGACCTTGTAAATTTCTTTTCAAAATCATACTGTAAAAACGGAACTTTCCCGACAAAACTCGGTTTATATGATAAAATTCCTATACTGTTTCTATCTGCTGCAGAATTTTTAACAAAACAATCTGCTGTTGTTTGATTTAAAACCGGAACAGTTAAAGTCTGATACTGTCTATTATTTGCAGAAACAGGTATCTCCTTCCGATGTGTAATAAATTGTACTTTTGAAATCTCCATTATGGTTAATATAAATCCCCTGAAACATATTTTTTAATAGTCTGTTAACAAATGTTTACTTAAATTATATAATAAAATTAAACCCCTGCTTTTGCTGCAGTATGAATCCCCGGCGGCTGAATATATAAAGGTTTTAATTCCCGCCAGTTAGATGTCTTTGTTTCAACTTTATTATAAATAAGTTCCGCAAGAATTTCACCAAGCGGATACTCTTCCTGCTGATATGATATTCCTCCGAATTCTTTTTGCATTTTATCATCCGTAATAATAAAATAATCTTTTCCATTTAACTGCTGCTTAATCTGCTCAATCGGAACAGCACCTTTAATTTCGTTATCCAGATATAAATATCCGCTGTTTTTTCTGGCGTCAAGAATAACAGCCGTCGGCTTATCTGTTTTATTTATTTTAGAAAGAATTTCTAGTGATGAAACCCCGCATGCCTGTATATCCAACTGCTGAGCCATCATCCTTGCAACAGTCGTGCAGGCGCGGATTCCCGTAAAACTACCCGGCCCGACATTCGTACCGATAACATCAAGATTTTGCGGTGTTAAATCATTCTCTTTCAAAATTTCTTTTATTGTTGAAATTAAAAATGCCGAGTGATACTTATTATCTCTGTTTTCCACTATCTTTGATGATAATATCTGTTTATCCAGTGCCAGAGTGACATACATTTTATCCAGACATGTATCAAATACTAAAATCTTCACTGTTTTAACCCTTCCACAATTTTTATACAATCATCCCCTATCCCCGTAAATGAATACTTGCGGGAATCATCCTCCTCGTATGTAACATTAATTTTTATATGGTTAAAAGGAATTTCATCCTGAGAAAATTCCGCCCACTCTACAAAAGAAATCTGGCGGCTTTCCGAATATTCCCTTAATTCATCAAGTATCGTTTTAACACCTTCATTTTCCAGCCTGTACAGGTCAAAGTGATACACAGGAATATTTGCGCTATGGTATTCATTAAGAATTACAAAACTCGGACTTGTTACTTTTTCTGTTACCCCGACTGCTTCTGCCACTAACTTAACAAAAGCGGTCTTGCCGGCACCGATTTCACCGTATAAATTTATAAAACATCCGTCATGCTCTATAAGTCTTGCAAATTTATAAGCAAGTTTTTTTGTATCTTCTAAAGTTTTACATACAAATTCAACACTACACATCCTGAACCACTACCTTATTCCTTCCGGTATTTTTAGCCTGATACAAAGCCTTATCCGCTTTTTTCAGCAAATCTTCATCACTGTCATCTTTTTTCATTTCGTATATCCCGAGGCTTATCGTGACCTGAATTGTTTTTATTTCACTGTCAGGATTGACCTTTGAAATATCAACAACTTTATCCTCTATTGCTGCCCGCAGACGCTCTGCAACTTTTTGCGCCTCATCTATTTTTGTAAAAGGAAGCAGTATCGAAAACTCTTCGCCGCCGTACCTGCCGGCAATATCGTACTCACGCAATTGTCCTCTTATAACTTTTGCAATATCTTTCAATACCTGATCTCCGACAGCATGCCCGTATGTATCATTAACATTTTTGAAAAAGTCAATATCCGTCATAATACCGCACAGCGGAGCATTCTGCCGTTTTGCATTTGCAACTTCCTGTTTTATACGCTCTTCCAACTGGTTTCTGTTATAAAATCCTGTCAAAGCATCAAGTGTAGCGTGTTTCAAAATTTCAGCATAAACATTTGCCCTATTAATCGTCGTTGCTATCTGAGAAGACAACTGTGTCAAATAGTCAATATCTTTTTCGGAAATCTTTTCTCCCGTGCTTTTGGCAACAAGAACCCCGACTTCTTTGCCTTCGCTCCTCAAAGGCAGAGCAAGAGTCATCTTATCCTCCGTAAAAACAGTTTCCTTGAAATCTTCCACTATTGAATGAATTTTACTGTCTTTACAAGCCATAGGCCAGGCAAGAACATTTGACCCGAGATTTTCATCCCGCAGGAAAATGTACAAAAGATAATCCGTAAAGAACTTATCTATCATTTCGCCTACAATCGGAATAACATAGTTAAGTTCGTACTGGCTTTCAATTATCTTTGCAATATTTTTCATTGTTTCGTGAAAGTTCACATTTTTCTGCATTTTTTCGTTCAGGATTAAATTTTGAACCTTGAGCGAAATAAACGGAGCGGCATATTTGATAAACTTCTTAAATTCATTATTGCCGCCTTTAAAAATAAGATACCCAATACTTCTTTTATGTTTAAATATCGGATATTTAATCTCATTTTCTTCAATAACCGGAGATTCCAGATATACCTTTTTGTTTATATCAATAGAAAAATCTTCAATATCAAAGTTTTTTTCAAAAAAAGTCCTTAAAGCATTTTCCAGTGTTTTTTCACTGTATGCCTCATTAAGGACTTTTGACAATTTTTCTATTTTACTAAGCAAAATTAAACCTCAACCTGCTGCAAAACTTCTTCAGGAATATCACAGTTTGCATAAACATTCTGGACATCATCAAGTTCTTCCAGTCTGTCAATTAAACGCATAACCGAAGTTGCTGTTTTAACATCCGTAATTTCAATATTATTTTGCGGAATCCTTGTAAGTTCTGCATTTGTACTCTTAAATCCTTCAGCTTCAAGACCTTCTACTACTGATTGGAAATTTTCTACTGAAGTTATAACTTTATAGCAATCGTCATCTTCCGTTACATCTTCCGCATCAAGATTTATTGCCGCATCAAACAATTTTTCAAAATCAACATCCTTATCAAATTCAATAGAACCCTTTTTGTCAAACATCCAGCTGACGCAGTTTGTTTCGCCAAGATTTCCGTTAAATTTGGTAAAAATACTTCTTACATCGCCTGCGGTTCTGTTTCTGTTATCGGTCATCGCCTCAAGAACAACCGCAACACCGCCTGCTGCATAGCCTTCATAAGTTAACTCTTCGTAATTATCTGCAGCACCGGCACCCGAACCTTTTTCAATCGCTCTTTTAATATTGTCGTTAGGCAGACCTGCTGCTTTTGCTTTTTCTATAGCAGTTCTCAAACGGAAATTGCCGTTTGGATCAGGGCCGCCAAGTCTTGATGCCACAATGAGTTCTCTTGAATATTTTTGAAAAACCACTGCTTTTTGTGAATCTGTTTTTGCTTTTTTATTTTTAATGTTCGCCCATTTAGAGTGTCCTGACATTTTTACCTCGTTTTCCATTTAATCTGTGTTCTATCAGATGATAGCAAAAATACTATTCATTTTCAACAACAAAACGATTTAGAAATAACAATGTTCACAAACCCGCAATATTAACTTTCTGCATAGCAAAATTAATTATGCCCGTATTTTTAATGAATATGATTAAAATACATAAAACTGCAAAATTACCGTTAGATATATGTAAAGGAAGTTACAAAGACAGAATTTCTCTTGCTAAAGAACTTAATCGTAAATTTTTTGACGAAATAAATAAAAAATTCACTCAAAAAACAATTTCTTATGATTTGTTTGAAAAAATATTAAAAAAATCAACTCCGGCAGAAATAAATGTAAAAGTAAACCCTTACAACAAAAAAGGCGGAACCACCTGCTTATATCTTGATGATATAAAAAACTGTATCACAGAACATCTTATATATATTGAAAAACGACCGTTTATGGACGGGCTGGGAATTTTAGATACAGGAATTTCTTTACACGAAACAATGCACTATTTCACAAGTATTGCAAACCCGAAACATATTGCAAGAATGATAAAAATGTTTGAAACAGGCACCTTGGAAAAAACCGAAAAATTTTATAAAGAGAAATTATATACACGCAATAAATTTGATAAAAAAACGACACAACAAACACTTTCTGAATTTTTAAAACAATTTACCCCCGAAGAACAAATTGATTTTTTACAAAACTCAAGATATAGACTTCTCGAAGAATATCATGCCTATGATGAAGGTTATAAATATTTGGATAAAATTCAAGATTCACATCCGGAATTAATTTGTGAAAAAATTTACGCTAGAGAAAAAGAAGATTATCATTTCCCCGAAAAAATTGAAATAATAAAAGAAAAACTTAAAGAAATTTTTGCTAATCACAGCAATTTAAATAATAACAAATAAAAATATTCAACCCCTTAGCAAGCGTCAAACTATGCGATTCCGGGTCGC
>CALUYV010000091.1 GCA_944325095.1 Candidatus Gastranaerophilales bacterium
GCATCGTTATACAAACTCAATGCAAAATCCGCTTCTGATTGCGCTTTAGTAAAATTCCGGTATGCAGCAACTGCACCGTCGCCGCTATTGGAAAGTGCCTGCTGTTTTTGCGTCCCTGACAGAGAATAGCCGTTATTATTCTGTTTTGCAATACTTAAATTAGCAGAATAACTATTTTTGTACCGCCCCCAGATATTTGCCGCTTTTGCTTTCATTGCAAGTGCGTTTTTGTATTCCGCTTCCTTGGTCTTTATATATTCGGCTTTAGACTTTGCAATCGGATTAGTTACTTCTTTTTGAGCGGTCATAATACTGTTCATTTTGGCAGTGTATTTTTCATAGCCGTCCTCGCCGTACATTGCCCTCAATGATTTGGCATAGTCCGAATTGTCGTTTTTAAAATAATTTTCTGAAACAATACTTATTCCCATAATATTCCTGTTGATTCTTTTTCCTATATATATAATAAAGTATTTTTTCACTTAAAAATTTCGTATTATTACAAAAAATTTACAAAAAAATTCCTGTATAAATACAGGAATAAAATTTACACTACTTTCTAACCTTTTTAAATATTTCTCACTTCGATATTTAAGGAATAAAATAAGTAATTATAAATGTATGTTATAATTTGCGATATTATTCTTTAGCCGGAGTTTCAACATATTTCTTTCCTTCTTTTTGTGCAATTTTCTTAATTATATTGTCGTAGTTTGCGGCAACATCATTATCGAACCAGAAGGTTGATTTAACTTCACGGTTAATTTTTGCAAAATCTTCACGGCATTCATCCATTAAGCCTAATTCAAGAACTTTATCTCTCAAGGCATTCATTATGATTTTTCCGTATTTGCGTTTATCAGAATACCCTGCTTCAGAAACAAATCTTTCCATAAATGATTTGTTATATTCTGTTGCATACAAATCCTGCCATGCCAGCATAACATCCATTACATTATCGGAATTGATAAGTTTGCAGGCTTCTTCCAAATCACCGTTATCAAACATATCAACTATCTGACGGCCTTCTGATGAGTAATCCTGTCCGCCCGGAGCTGGAGTTTCCTGATTCGAATTCGGCTTTATGCTCGGTGTCGGATTCGGGGTTGGTGCCGGCTCCGGATTCGGTGTTGGTGCCGGAGTTGGAGCCGGTTCCGTTTCCGGATTAGAAGCCGGTGTTGAACTTGCACTTATTTGATTTATTGAATTAATAACTTTGTTATATTCTCTATTAAGTTTTGTCAATTCTGTATTAACCTGAGAAGGATCCAATTTATCCGGATTAGATTTTAAGTTTTCTACTTTTTCTTTTATTTGCTCTAATTGTTCCTTCAATTCAGCAAGACGCTTTTTCGCAGGTTCGGTTAAATCAGTTCTTTTTTCAATGTTTGCAATCTTTTCAAATGTCTTATCCATATTTTTCAAGAAGGCATTAATATTTTGGCCGACCTGTATTTCACCTTGAATATTTTGAACAGATTTTTCAACATCCATTGCAACTTGAGCAAGGTCGCTTACTGAAAGATTACCGTTTTTAGCATCTTCTTCTGCCTGAATTAATCTTTTTTCCTGTTCATTTAATTTGTCTATATATTCATTCAGTTTTGCTGCTTCTTCATCAGTAATTCCCTGTTTATACAACTGGCCGTATAACTGCTGTCTTAATCTTTCAATACCTGCCAGTGTAGAAGAAACTCTTCTTTGAGTATTTTGAGTCTGCATTCTGTTTGCAATATTTAACATATTGTCAATGAAAATATTGCCTGTACCGCCCGGATTGGAAGGGATATTAAAACCCCAGTTATTATATATTGACTGCTGTTGTCTTAAAAGGGCAAGAGCAGGGTCATTTAAATACATTCCGACAGGGCCGCTTGTTATATCATCAGGAAGCGTAAACACCTGGATATCACCTCCGAAATTTGTCATTCCACATGGTAATACTCCAAAGTATGGTATGTTTGCGTATGATAAGTAATTGTAACTCATAATTCCCCGTTCCTTTTTCTTTATTTTCCCTTTTTAGTTAGCAGTAATATCCAAATCCATATATCGAACTCCAGTTGTTGTAAATAGTCGTCTGCCTGTTTAAAACACTCAGAGCCGGATAGTTTAAATACATCCCGACAGGGCCGCTTGTTATATCATCGGGAAGCGTGAATACCTGAATGTCACCTCCGAAATTTGTCATTCCGCATGGTAATATTCCAAAATATGGTATGTTTGCGTATGATAGGTAATTGTAACTCATTTACTTTTCCCCGTTTGATTTATTCCCCTGTATTTATATAAACAATTTTTACCTTGCAAAATTGCATGTTTAAAAGTATTTTTTCACTGGCAAAATGGCTAAAACCCTGTATAGACAACAAATTCAGCAGGAACAAACATCTATTAACAATTCTTAACACTTTAAAATAGCAATATATTATGATAAAATTCCGGTATGGAAACTTTAGCAAAATTTATACAAACCAGAAGAAAAGAACTTGATATAACACCTAAAGGGCTTGCAATTGCAGCAAATATTCCGCTTGACACAATAGAAGATATTGAAGCAGGCAAAGAACTTTTTTTGCCGGTAACTATACGCCAATCGCTTGCAAAAATACTAAAATGCGAGCCTGATGAAATAAAACGGCTGGAAAAAGATATTGCTAATGATATTGTATCTCCCGAAATTATTGAAAGTTTAAAGCAGCTTATCCTGAACGGCGCCGGCGGACTGAAATGTCCGAAATGCGGAGCACCGCTGGATACCAGAGTTGCAAGAATGTATGATCTTGAAGATAATCTTGTGCTCCATGCTAAAGCACACTGCACAAAATGCCCGTTCCAGATTCATTCTTAATAATTTAAGAAAAAGTAATATAATTTGAATCAATAAAATTTAAAATTTCTTCAAGACGCTGTTTATCGTGTTCATACCACCAGCCTATAAGAGCCTCAAATGCTGTTGCCTGACGGTAATCATTTTGAATATTTTTTCTCCCGACAGGAATAGGCAGGTTTCTTGCGCGTCTTGCCAGTTCCAGTTCTTCTTCGCCGAGTTTTTCGGATATTTTATGCAGAAGTTCACATTGAAATCCGGTTTTAACCTTATCGGTTGTAATTTTATGTAAAATTTTAGCATTATTAGTCTGCCGGATAGTTTTAGTTCTTATATGCAGTTCCCATACGGCATCACCCAGATAGGCATAATTTCTTAAATTCAACTCTTCCATATACCGATTTTACTATAAATATATTCTATCCGGAAATTTTTATGCTAGTATAAATGTTATCTAACAAATGAGGGGATATTTAATGATTAATAAAAAAATATTATCAATGTTTTGTTTGTTTTTAATGCTGATTTTAATAACTCGTCCGGCAGGTGCAATTGAAATTTATAAAACAAGCTGCACAAAATCTAATATTGAAACCCCGCAGGATGCACTTTTATATAAACAGCACATTATGCGGATTCAAAAAAACAGAGCACTGGTGTACAATGCCCTCGATTTATCCGACGAACAGGTAAAATCGATTGAAGAATGTGCGGTAAAATATACTCCGGTTTACGAAACAAAATTTAACGAGTTAATAAAAGAAAGTTACACCCTTAAAGCACTTATAGCAGCAAATATGGAATCCGTAGAAATAAAACAGCAGAAAAAAATTGTAAAAAACATCCGGAAGGATATTGAAAACATTTTTAAAGAAGAAGATAAAGCCTTCAAAAAATGTTTGACAAGAGAGCAACGTTCAAAATATTCCATGATAAAAAAACTGGAGCGCAAGGATTTCAAAGAAGCAAAACACCCTAAAGACTATTACAAATCCAATCCCCGTATGCGCCCGTTCGGAAATCCGAAACCCTGCACAGATAACAGCGAAACTAAACAGTTAAAATAAAATTAAAGTAAATAAAGGATGATTTTTTGCACAATATCATTATAATTGTGGTATGCGTAAAATATATACCGGTTATTTTATACTTTTAATAATAGTTTTGCAGGTTTTTAACAGTGTATCCGCCAAAGAAGATATGACAGGAAAAGGATATGTCGGTACACTGCCGGACTTGAACAAAATTTATGAGCAGGAAAGAGTAAAAAAAATCCATGCAATACCCTCAAAAGAATTTAATTCAGCAAATGAATTAAAACCTGTTCCGAGAGATAACCCCGCTTTTGTAAATATCATTTTAAAAACCGATAAAACTTCAAAATATGTAAATGATTTAAATGAATTTATACCAATGCTTGAAACGCTTTCTGATATGATAGATGAAGGAGTTAATACTCAGGTATTCAATGCAAAAGCATACTATTTTACAAAAAGTGCTGATTATTTCAAAGATAAATATGCAAATAAACCGGAAAGTTATTTTATTTCATATAAAAAACTGCTTGAGTTAAGTATGCACACAAAATCAATTGCCCTATTGCGTACAGAAGCCGTAAAATACAACCCTTATATGGCATACGGCGGCTCGGGGTATTTATACAATCCGGACAGTTTGACAGAACA
>CALUYV010000092.1 GCA_944325095.1 Candidatus Gastranaerophilales bacterium
GATTACAGCGACCTTTTAGATTATTTATCAGAGTGTACCCGGATGAAAAACGGTCATCAAGTTTTTAGTGACGAATTATTTGAAAGTGTTAAATATTTAATTCAAGTTGGCAAAGATTATCCAGATGCATTTACATTTGGTCAAATGACCACGACTCAACTTAGAAAAATTTTTAATTCATTAACCGAAAATGATGAAAACGGCAGTATTCGCACGATGAGGACAGATTTACTACCTTATGTAAGAGTATTTGCACAAAATGGAATAAGCGCAGGTTATTATGACGATATTTTTAATGCGGCAAAGGAAACGCAGCCTGACGGCAGCAAAGATATTTCCCGAAAAGCCTTAGACAAGGTCTGCCGGTTCAAGCCGTATATATCTTATTATTATCTGCCAAAGATAATTCAAAATTGCCTACTACGTGATAAAGATGGCAGAACTTATTTTTCTGAAGAAGCACTTGCAGCGGCTGAACATTCTTTGGTATTTAATAGGGGTGAACTCTTTGATTCTGATATACTTAGTCTTTTACAATTTTCTAAACAAATTGATAATGACGGTAATCAGGTGTTTAATAAAAAATTATACAATGATTTATTAAAACAGGTTACAGATAATAACATTCCGTATGATAAAAAATTGTTCTATGGTACTTCTCAAATTGAAGAAGCATATAACATCGGGTGTGATATGGAAGCCCTGCTTAAATACGGTTCTATTGTAATAAGAAATCGGGAAATTGATAAAATTATAGCAAATGTCGATTATAAAAATAGGGATAGTGTAGGTTTAAAATTATTTAAAGCCTGTACATACGAGTATCCAAAATCTATGGATAACTTCTACGATTTTTCGCAGCAGAAATCAAGGGTTAATTTTGACCGTTCTGTTCTTGCCAAATTTATAGAACTCCAGAGTGCCAATCCGCCGGTATTCCAAGATGTTCAAACTGTTCCTGAAATACTTGATGCCTGCAAAGAACAACGAAATCGGTTTGAATCTTATAAATTTAATCCGGAATTGGTCAATAAAGCAATTCAACTTAAAAATGCCGGTATCTCAGAAAAAGATATCTCAAAAATAATGGAAAGTTGTAAAACCGCGGAAAAAGATATCCGCTCAGGAAAAGTAAACTCTATAAAATTTAACGACGAAATTTTTAATACAGTTATAAAAACCCTGCAAGACCGCAGTTTATACAGTAATGAATATCTGGCAGATTATATAAAATGTTCAAAAGACATGTCTTGGGGCAAGGAAGTTTTTAAACCGGAAAAGTTTGACCGGCTTAAAAAATCATATATGATTACAACAGACGGAAACAGGCCGACTTCGGAGGACTTTTTCAATGTCTGGGATGAGAATAACCGCTTTTTTGATATAGATTTGTATGAGAAATTTTTAAGCACCGGAGGTGATCTTGATTCTTTATGTAATATTCAAATAAAAAACAACCGCCGTATAAATATCCCGGATGAAGAAATAATGGATGCTTATATCAAATTACGGGATATGAATATTAAATATACACCATGGGAAGGTGAAATAAATAGTAATAATCCGGCAATTGCAATTATAGAAGCTTGTTATAAAGAAGGTCGAAATTATCCTGAACGGACATTTGATCCATTCGCCTTTAAATCAGCCTGTGAACTTCTTGACAAAGGTTATGACGGCCGTGAAGTTTTACAGATATTATATAATTGCAAAAATTACACATCTAACAGAGGTAAAGAATTTTATCCGCCGCGGTATGAACTTGTGAAAAAACTCATCGCGCAAGGTATAGATATTAGAAATGCCGGAGCAATTGCTGAAGAATGTATTGAAGAAAATAATTGTGACACACAAAAACTTGATAAATGCATGGAATTGTATAATATGGGAATCAAAGAACCTGTATGTGCAATCCGCTATACAAAAGATGATGACCTTGCATACAACAGACTCAAGCAGACATTTGCAAAAAATGTTTCAATTAATGTAATAGAGAAATGCAAACTGAATAATGAGTTTCAAGACAGATTATTCAGACTGGCAATGGACTTGCATGATAAAGGTTATTCATCAGATACTATTATTCGCCTCATGGATGTCTGCCGTATAAAATCCTATAAGGAAGAAACTTTTAACTATGATATGTATAATCATATTGCAGATTTAGAAAAGTTAGGAATTCAAAAAGATAATATAGCTTCAGTGCTGGATTCCTGCAAAGGTGATGGAGGCTTTTTGGCGGATGCCTATGATAAAGTTTCACAACTATATTATAAAAAATATGATGATGCCGGAATTGCGGAATTTCTCAAACGATCACAGACTAACGGTAATTTTGATATAGATAAATATAATTTATTATTAAAACTGACTGCAAAACATGAAGTTTTAAAAGGAATAACTCATGATGATACTTATGTAATTAAAAAAATAGCAGAATCCGCATCTGATATTAACAAAGCCGCAGAACTGTTCGGAGAAGATGTTATCAATAACATGATAACTGCAAAAATTGATAATTACATTACATTTGTCAAACAATGTAATACTTTAAATAGTAACTATTCGGAAACTTTTATAAAAGACCTGCAGGAAAAATTAAATACTCTTCCTTCGCCTGAATTAAAAGTTAAACGACTCCGTATTCTGGGAGCGTTAGCGAACAAAGTAGATGAAAATGCATTAAGACAACTTGTTAAATTAATTAAATCACCTGAAATGACACCTGAACAAATACAACTTGCCAACAGCATTTTTGCAGATAAAGAAACCGATTACAAAACCCGTGTTGAAAAATTTATAACAGCAATACAGGCTCCGGATAATGCAAAAGATATTATGCGTGAATATCTTTTAAAAGCGCGTCTTGATAAACAGATAGATTATCCAAAGACTTTGAAAGAACAAATGGCGCAAATGGATGTATTTGCCCAGCAGATGCTTACAAATCCGAAAACTCCGCTTGAAAAGAAACTAAAATACATTGATGAATTTAAAGCCAAAAAGGCGGATATGAGAGCACATCCGAAAAAATACACAACTCCGGAAATTTTCCCGAAACCGCTCTATAATCTAAAACAGTTTGTTCAAGCATATATAAATATTCCAAAAGCAGACAGCGAATTTAATAATTCAATAACATTAACTATGTACAACAAATTCGGTATAGAACCAAATGACCAATTGCTGAACAAAATCTGCTATGATGCTAAATATTTTGATAAACTGTTTTCCGGCTCCGGTGAATTTGCAGATAATTTCAAACGGCTTATTGAACTGCAAAAAATGAATCCTGATAAACCGCTTTCGCAAAACAGACTTGAACTCCCTGAAACAGGCAGCAGCAAGTATGCAACCTATGAAGATTTAGGATTGATTAAACAGATTGAAGCCAATCAGGATACTGTCAGACAGTTCAAAGAACACAACTTGAATTTTGACAGATGGAACACCTTTGATGAAAATCTGAAAAGTGAAGAATTTACGGTAGAAGCCGACCCTGAAACAGAATATAAAAATACATTATTTAACCTGATTAACATTTTCCAGGATGAATATTTCAACAAAATAAATCCTGAAGAAACCGAAAAATTAATGCAAAATTTAGATGCAAAAGGCTACACCCTTTTCAATAAGAAACTGTACCATAATGGTGAAATTATCAAAAACACCGACATAGAATACTTTGCGCAAGCCGCACTGGATTACATTACAAATGATAAATACTGGACATCGGCTGCAGCGGCAGATTCAGAACTTTCGGAAGATGAAAGAAACGGTATCAATGCATTTAAAGACCACTTGAAAGATAATATTCATCACCTGAAAGAAATCAGAGGTGCAAAAACCGTAAGCAATATCTATTTCAGATTGTCAAATGATGATGATATAGGAAGAAATATCTTCTTCGGCAACCATGTCGGCTGCTGTAACAGTGTGGATTCAGCTTATGCGGGATATTCCGCACCGATGCACCTGCTGAACAACTTTAACAGAGGCATTGAACTCGTTGACAGATACGGAAACTCCTATGGTAACTCGATGTGCTTCTTTGCAGATGTTGACGGAAAACTTGCATTTATAATTGATAGTTTTGAAGCAAACGGAAAACTTGGCTCAAACCCGCTTGTAACAGACGAATTAATAAAATTTGCACATAAAGTCTGCCGTGAAATGGGCAGAGAAGATGCAGTTGTACTGATAGGCCCTAGATTCAACCATATTGATATGTCAAGATTGCAAGATACAATGGTTGATTCGTTTAAAATTCTCGGTACAGTGTCAGAAAAAACCTACTGCGACTGTGCCGGCGGAACCGAATGCAAAGATAATATCAATAACGGCTGCATGAATGTAAATATGAAAAAATATGTATAACCCCCCGTGCCGGAGTGACG
>CALUYV010000093.1 GCA_944325095.1 Candidatus Gastranaerophilales bacterium
GATAATTCAAGAGTTTTCTGCACATACAGGGCAAACATCAAAAGTACAATACCGAGTGCAATATTTAAACAAATGCAGACATTTATAATCCATGTCGGAAGTTCGCAAAGCAGAATGATTAATAGGAACAGTACAAAAACCGCCATTCCTATTTCACTTAATACATTTCTGTTTCCTTCCGGTGCCGCCATTATACCTCTTTCAATACCTTACTGATTATAGATAACTGTGATTCTATCGTTGCATCAATTACCCCGTTTGATGTCGTGACAATACAGCCGCCTTCCGTTACTGTTTCATCCGGAACAATCAGCACTGTTGCTTCAAAGCCCAATGAATTAACCGCCTCCGGAATTTCCTGTTTCAGCATTGCACTCTGTGCCGGATTTACCTTTAAGGTAATCTTTTTTTCCTCTTTTGATAACCCGCTGAGTATCTCTTTGATATTATCAAGAATTATTGAAGAATCTTCTATTGTTTCCTTTTTAATGATTTTTTTTGCAATATCAATAGCAATTTCAAGTATATCAGGTGCAATTGAATCATATACCGCCTGTTTTGCATTGAGGAAATTCCCGATTGCATCTCTTAATTCGGAAATTTCTGCCTGCGCCATATCAAGCCCTTCCTGATAACCTTCTTTGGCTGCCGCTTCTTTTATGGCTGCCGCTTCTTCTCTTGCTCTTGATATAAGATTTCGGTCATCAATACGTCTGAAACCGCGCCGCCTGTCCCCACGGCGGCGTTCCTGACGCTGTTTGAAATCAATATTGTCCAGATTAAACAAATCAATTTCAGCCTCAGACGAATTTTCACTTTCCTTTTTCACCTCAGAAACAGGCAATTCAACACCTGAAACCTCATTACTTTGAGATTCCTGACTATTTTCCTCCTGCCGAACTACCTCTTCCTCAACCGGTTTTTTCTTTTTAGTTTTCTTGTTTTTTATTATCATGATACAGGAACATTATACACCATTACATAGATGAGAGGCAACAATGCTTGCTACTTTCGGCGGAATTTTGTCATAATAATTACCTTCCAAAGCATTGAATACAAGCCGTTTAACACCTATACGCTCGCTTAATAATATTGTATCTATTTCTTTACGAGAACGTTTTGAGGCAAATTTTTTCAATTTCAAAACTACTTTATTCGGAGTTAAATCAGTATTCTTAGGAAGATTTGTTTTTATCTCCTGAAGGCATCTCAATGCATTTGCAGCACCGACTTTCTGCGCAAGGTCAGGAACCTGCATAAATTTGATAACCGCTTCGGCATCATCAGGATTGAATTTATTTAAAATCGTCTGTACCTTGTCCTGTTTCATTTTATTAAATAACATTGCAACAGTAGCAAGTTTGAGAACTTTTGAATCAACTTTAGGGAAATCCATAGGTGCAGAACCGGCTGCTGCAGGCATTTGCATATCCTGCACGGCAGGCTCCTGCATCATAGCCTCTTCCTGAGCCGCCTGCTGCTGCATCTCCTGCGCCATCTTATCCATATTTGATTGAGAGGCGGCAAATTCCATGAGCCCTTCATCTATCGCACCCTTGTCTTTTAATTCGGTAATTGCCTCAATATAAGTTTTTTTCACATGATGTTCAATAAGTTCAAGTATTTTATCCTGAGGCAGCCCTTGAGAAAATGTTTGTTTTGCTATTTCAAAAATAGTATATGCAATTTTCTGCATAATAGGATCCCAATATTGCTGAGGAATCCCGGAACGAATAATATCTACCGATTTATGAAAAGACCATTCCGCAATAATCTGGGTTATTAATACTGACTGCTCTGCATCAAAATGAAGATTCGGATCTTCTGCAAGAGTCTTGCCTGACAGCATTGCAAAATTTCCGAGAGTATTAACTATATACTGCTTTTGGAAATCCGTAAACTCGGCAGGCACCATCTCCTGCGCCTGCTGAGCCAAATTTTTGGCAAAATTCTGAAAATCAAAATCCTTTGTTGCCATATTTTATTTTTACCCTTCCCTGCCTGATCCTTCTTCAATCCAACTTTTTATCTTGTCTGCCGAATCCTCGGTTATCTCGCCGGAAATACTGTCTAATGAATCTATCAGCAGATTTTCATCAAAATGAGGAATAGGAGCCGCTGCTCTTTGCATATTTTGCTGATTTATTAAATCCTGAGCAAGCTGTGATTGTCTTTGCGTCAACTGGCTTGCCTTTGAATTTATTGCATTAAGTTGTTTTTCCTGTTCCATAGTTCTCTGGCGTAGATTTTCAACTTCAATTGCATTTTCTTCTTTTATTCTTCTAACTTTGGATGAAATTGCAGAGAATATTATCACAAGTCCGAAACCAGTTAACAACAATGCCAGCCACCACGGATTGCCTGTTTTGTCAGGAGTCGGCATTGCCTGCTGCCTGTCCGGTGTCAGGTATGGATCAGAACCTGTAGTATATGCAATCGAAACATTTGCAGCCGTAACTTTAGGACTTGCTGCTTTTGCTATCAAATCTTTGAGTTCTTCAATAGTAGTATCTGAAGGCAGATTGTTTTTATCAAGAGTAACGGCAATTGAAATATCTTCAACTACACCGGGTCTTATATATTCGCTTGTTTGAGTTTTTGTCACTCCGTACTGGGTTTCTGTTGCCTGACGCGAATATGTCCTGTTCTGGCTGGAATCCGCATTACCGACAGGCAAACCGTTCGGCAGATATGTACTTACAGCACTTATTCCTTTGGACTGATCCTTTGTTTCATCGCCCAAACCTTCTCTGAATGATTGTTCTGATACTGAAGCCTTTTTAGTCGGATCATACTCTATAGAATATCTGTCGATAGGAGATTGTCTTAAAAATGTGCTGACCGTCACAACATAATTTCCCGTGCCGACAAGTCTGTCTAACTGTTTTGAAATCTTCTGCTGCATATATTTATCATTTTCTTCAAGTTTTTGCAGCATTTCATCTTCCGCATCCATAACACTGCGGTAAACATTTCCGTTTGTATCGGTAATAGAAATATTCTCTGCTTTTAATTCCGAAACACTCCCCAATAACAGGTTTGTAATAGCCTTAATTTTCATTTGATCTAACTTTTCACCTGCAGGGATTACTAACTGGACGGTTGCGGTTCTCGGTTTTTCACTGTCAGCCCACAGACTTGAATTTTCCGGAATCGAAATAAAAACAGTAGCGTTTTCAACATTGCCTATACGTTTGATAAGTCTTGCCAACTCTCCGTTCATAGCCCTTGCAAGACGAATTCTTTTGTCTTCTTTTGTTGATGTAAAATCACCTTTATCAAAAATTTCAAGCCCGACATTCTGGTCAACAAGCCCGCTTTCTACAATAGCAATAAGAGCCTTATCTCTATCCCCGACAGTACATTTTTTAGTTAATGTTGAACAATTTTTTGCATTCAAAGTCAATTTTGATTTCGTACCATCAAGCTGCCTGTCAACCGTAATTCCCTGTCTTGCGAGCAATGCCTGGATTTCAATTGCTTTTCCGATATTATCCGTTGTCAATAAATCGACATTCGCTTTCAACGGTTCATTACCGATAACTTTGGCATTATTATCGGAATTACCGCCGTTGTTTGCCGCAATAGCAATAATTATTACAATAAGAACGACTATACCGGCCAAACCACCGATTATACCAAATAATAAAGGTTTATTTTCTAATATTTTGCTAAAATCCATTTCCGTCCCGCTGTCTGTATATATTTATTTTATACAAATTTATTTAACAATAGTAAAATTAAACAGAAATTTGAGATATTCTGTCATACGCATTGATAACTTTACCTGTAAGCTGCGTAGCAACATTGATAGCAATTTCCGACTTAGACATTGCCGTCATTACATCATGAACATCCACATTTTTATTCCCCGACATAATATCTTTTAATAGGTTATCAGGAGCCTCCATTTCCGCATTAAGATTTTCAACAAGCCCCGTAAATACCTGTTTAAAATTCTGGGTTTCCGGAACCTCAACACGTTCAAGCCGCGCACTTCTCGGCAGTCCTGCACTCATACCGGTGTCAAATTTGGTATGTTCTATCCTGCTTGCCAGATCGTATCTCGGGAAATAATTACTCTGCATAATACTACCTTTCTGTTTTATCTTACATTATTTTACCTAAATTTTTCAATATTTAACGCTAAAAATCAACCAAAAGTAGGATATCCTTTATTTAATTATAAAAATCAAAAAAGCAAATTATCAAAAAAAACACCGGCAGAAAATACCGGTGTAAAATTTGTATAAATTCCTTTCAGCAATCAGACCTGGACATCGACCGAAGTTGTTTCGGCACTCCAGTAATTGTCAGTTCTCTGGTAAACACTCAGCAAA
>CALUYV010000094.1 GCA_944325095.1 Candidatus Gastranaerophilales bacterium
TCGCTCACACATCGCCCTACCGAAAATCCAACCGGTATGACACATTTCTTTTTGTCACTCTGAACTCGATTCAGAGTCGCATAATTGAACGAATTGCAAAGGGCAGAATTAATTTAAAACTCTCTGAACTTGTAGGGGACTCCGGCTCGGAGGCCGGAGTGACGAAAAGAAATAACCCCTTGCGGGAAACTCCCCATCCCGTCCTTCCCCAAGTCGGGGAAGGAGAAAAACTCCCTTATTGAACCGTTAAATTTTAAGTCCCTGAAACAAGTTCAGTGTGACAACATAAGAAAAATTACTCGTACTGTTCAGAATGACAATAAAAAAACAAAACCTATACGGGCCTTCCCCTTCTCGGTATTCTCCGAACAGGGGAAGGAGCAGTTGTTTGTTCCCTCTCTTACTTGAAGAGATACAACGGGGTACGGCAGACCCTCTGCAAAACCTTAAGCCAAATAATTTATTGCAATTAGAAAGTGTTTATAATACATTATAAGATAATGAGTATAAACATATTCTCAATAAGGAGGGAATTATATATGGAAACTTATGGTATTGAAAAATTTGGCATTATCGGGCCAAAAGCAGTTTACAGAAACCTTTCTCCTGCTCAATTAACAGAAGCAGCATTGCGTCTGGGAGAAGGTTCTTTAAGCAGTACAGGTGCTCTGGTTGTAACTACAGGAAAATACACCGGACGTTCACCTAAGGACAAATTCATTGTTGATACAGAATCTATCCACAATGACATCGCATGGGGTAAAGTTAACCGCCCGATAAGCAAAGAAGCATTTGATTCAATCAAAGGTAAAATCGCTGCATATTTACAAAACAGAGAAGTATTCATCTTTGATGGTTTCGCAGGTGCAGACAAAACTTATACTCAAAAATTCAGAGTAATTAACGAAATGGCAAGCCAGAATTTATTTATTCACCAACTGTTAATCAGACCGACTGCTGAAGAATTAGCAAACTACGGCGAACCTGATTACACAATTCTTTGCGCTCCGGGATTCAAATGCGATCCTGAAGTTGACGGTGTAAACTCTGAAGCTTGTATCGCAATTGACTACGAAGCACACGAAATTATTATCTGCGGTTCTCAATATGCAGGTGAAATCAAAAAATCAGTATTCGCTACAATGAACTATGTAATGACCAAGAAAAATGTTCTTCCAATGCACTGTTCAGCAAATATGGATCCTGAAACAGGCGAAACTGCTGTATTCTTCGGTCTTTCAGGAACAGGTAAAACTACATTGTCAGCAGATCCTGCTCGTAAGTTAATCGGTGACGATGAACACGGCTGGTCACCTGACGGCGTATTCAACTTTGAAGGCGGATGCTATGCTAAATGTATCAACCTCGATCCTGAACACGAACCTGATATCTATAACGCTATCAAATTCGGTTCTCTGGTTGAAAATGTTATTATGGATCCTGATACAAGAGAATTTGATTTCTGTGACGGAAGTCTTACAGAAAATACCCGTGTAGGTTATCCTATTAACTATATTAACAACGCTCAAATTCCTTCAAAAGGCGGAATTCCGAAAGTTGTTATATTCCTGACAGCAGATGCATTCGGCGTATTGCCTCCAATCTCCAGACTGGACAAAAACGCTGCTATGTACCACTTCGTAACAGGATTTACTTCTAAATTAGCAGGTACTGAAAGAGGTATTACAGAACCTGTACCTACATTCTCAACATTATTCGGTGAACCGTTTATGCCTATGGATGCATCAGTTTACGCTAAAATGTTAGGCGAAAAACTTGACAAATACGGCACAAAAGTTTATCTGGTAAATACCGGATGGGCAGGCGGTTCTGCTTCAATGGGTGCTAAGAGAATGAAACTTGCTTACACAAGAGCAATGGTAACAGCAGCATTAAACGGCTCATTCGACAATGTTGAATTCAAACATCATGATGTATTCAATGTTGACTACCCTGTATCTTGTCCTAATGTTCCTTCTGAAATGCTGGATGCAAGAGGTATGTGGGCAGATAAAGCCGCTTATGATGAAAATGCAAACAAACTTGCACAAATGTTTGCTGATAACTTTGCAGCAAAATATCCTGATATGCCTTCAGAAATTGTTAACGCAGGTCCTAAAGCAAAGGCTGCCGTATAATTTCGAAAAACATATCAAAGCAAAAGAAAAACCCTGTAACATTACAGGGCTTTTCTTTTTATTACCATTCCCAAGGGAATAAATCCGTTAAAAAGAGGATTTGACATAATTATGAATTAAATATAATATTTAATATTATTGACGGGAAGGTTATGAAAAATTTATTAATAATACTGGGAATACTTTTTTGTGTTAATCTGTTACTGGTAACAATCAGCAGAGTATTTGCCGTTGGAATATAAAATAAAGGAGTTCATTTGATGAAAAAAATTTTAGCAGTTTTGGTTTTAAGCATTGCAATATGCACAACAGCATTCGCACAAGAAAGAAATTCGGAATATAAAAAGAGTTTTTATGACAGTCTGCAATACGGAATGATTAATTCCATCAAAGACAGTTTAGAAGCACAGGGAATCCCTGCAGCAAAGGCAGAAAAATACACTACAGGCTTAAGCAGAAGAATTGACAGAAAGGTTCTTGAAGATTCCACCTGGGCTTGTGTTTCAAAATACAGTGATGAAGAATTAATTTCAAAAAAAGAAAAAATTGCGGATGAATGTTTTTCAAACTGGGTAACTGATCTTGTAAATAATAATGCAGATTTGTTAGAGTTATTAAAATAAATGAATAATGTCATTCAGCCCCTTGAAATGTGCCTGTTAATATACAGATTCGTTCATCTTGCATAATTTCGGACAGCAAAAAGAGAAACATTATATAATTTTTGTGATAAAATAACTGCCAAAGGGGGTTTTTATGGCAAGAGAGGATACAACGGCAAGAGCAATCATAATAGTAATTGATTCTATGGGAATAGGAGCAATGCCTGATTGCAGAGATTTTAACGATATTCCGGAATGTAATACCTTGAAACATGTATGCGAATACAACAACGGTTTAAATGTTCCAAACCTTGAAAAAATGGGGCTTGGCAACCTGCAGGAGTTCAAAGGAATAAAACCTTGCGCAAATCCTATTGCAACAGTAGCAACTCTTGTCGAAAAATCAAAAGGCAAAGATACAACAACAGGCCACTGGGAAATTGCCGGAATAACTCTGGATCGTCCGTTTGCGACATTTCCGGAGGGTTTTCCGCCTGAAATCATTAACGAATTTATAGAAAAAACAAACTGCGGAGGAGTTCTGGCAAACTGTCCTGCAAGCGGAACCGCTATCATTGAACAGTTAAACGAAGAACACCACAAGACAAAATTCCCGATTGTATATACCTCGGCAGACAGCGTATTCCAGATTGCGGTTGATACAGACCTTATTCCGCTTGAAACTCTATATGAATGGTGCCGGATTGCAAGAAAAATACTCACCGACGGAAACCACTATGTTTCCAGAGTAATAGCAAGACCATATAAAATAATTGACGGGAAACCTGTAAGAATATCCAAAGACCGGAGGGATTATTCTATTGAGCCTGTCAGACCGACACTGTTAAATAAAATAAAAGATAGCGGCGGAAAGGTTATAGGCATCGGAAAAATCGAAGATATATTTTCAAAATCCGGAATTACCCACGCAATTCATACCGGTTCAAATAAAGAAGGTCTGGAATTAACCCTCAAAGCAATCAAAAGAGAACTTCCGCTTGAAGATATCGCTTACGAAAAAAATAAACAATACAACAACAAAGAACTCATTTTCACAAATCTTGTTGATACAGATATGCTTTACGGCCACAGAAACGACCCGAAAGGATACGGAGCAGCAATCGAAGAAATTGACAGATATCTTGGCGATATTTTAGACGCACTTAATGATTACGATATGCTCATTATAACAGCAGACCACGGATGCGACCCGACAGTTCCGGGAACAGACCACACCAGAGAAAAAGTCCCTGTTTTAATCTATTCTAAAAACCTTCCGTCTGAAGGCAATCTTGGAGAACTCACAGGCTTTGATAATATTGCATCTTATGTAAAAGATTGGCTGTCAATAATGACACGAGATATAAAATCAATAATTAAGGATGATAATATAAAAACTCCAACAATTGATTGGAATTTGATTTTTTGGATATTTTTAGCACTGCTTATACTAACCTTGAGATTAACAATATTTAATCATTAAAAAGTATAACTTTTCCATTACGAAAGCCAGGTTATGCCGGAATGTGTAGCATCGTTATACAAACTCAATGCAAAATCCGCTTCTGATTGCGCT
>CALUYV010000095.1 GCA_944325095.1 Candidatus Gastranaerophilales bacterium
TTTAAAACCCTCTATACTTGCAGGATAATTCTTATCCGGCAGATAGTCTTTCCTTTTTAAATTGTTAAATTTTGGTTAAAAAAACACAATTTTTGAAAAAACAGAACAATAATATAAGTGTAATTGATAAGAGAAATTGAAAGGAGTGTAAATTATGAGATTTTTAGTTAAAAAAGCACCGGACAATTTTATTAAAACGGTTAATGATGAGATTAGTTCAATTTTGAACAGACATTTTGACAACTTCTATCCGGAATTCGGTTACGAAGAGGATTTGGAAAAATTATCAATGCCGGTTGAAGTTACAGAAAAAGAAAACGAATATGACATCAGGGCCGAGTTACCGGGTGTAAAAAAAGAAGATTTAGATATTGATATTGATAAAAATTATCTTACTATCAGAGCGCGCAAGGAAGAAGAAACCTGCGAAGACAAAAAGGCTTATAAAAAATCCGAATTTAAATACGGAGAATTTACAAGATCGGTTTACCTTCCGCAAGATATTGATATGGATAAAATTGATGCAACGCTTGAACACGGTGTTTTGAAAATCAAAGTTCCAAAACTTGAAGTAAGTAAAGACACGGTTAAAAAAATAACGGTAAAATAAATCAAAAAAAGCAGTTGGTTTTTCTGATTACCGGCAAAGACTTGTAAACACCACAAAAGCAGGAATATAAAATATTCCTGCTTTTTTCGTATATATTAAAATACAATTTATAGATTTTGTAACAAAAAGATTTTTTCATAAAACCTTTGTATAATATTTAATATTTTACAAAAAGAGGTAATATGATTTTAATAAATTTAATTATAATAATACTTTTGTTATTCACAAACGGTTTTTTTGTGGCGTCGGAATTTGCGCTGGTCAGCGTGAGGCAGACAAGAATCAGACAGCTTGCAAATGAAGGCAACAAAACTGCTGAAATAACAATCGGCGCATTAAAGGAGCTTGATAAATATATAGCGGCAACACAACTTGGTATAACCATAGCAAGTATCGGGTTAGGCTGGGTTGGAGAAGCGACTCTTGCCAAACTTATAAAGCCTTTATTTGACTTTTTGCCTTATGTATCGGAAACAGTTGCTTCGCATACAATTGCGGTTATTATATCATTTGTTTTAATAACATTTATGCATGTTGTTTTCGGTGAGTTGATGCCGAAATCTATAGCACTGCAATTTCCTGAAAAAACGACACTCACAGTAACACGGCCTTTAGTATTTTCTGCAAAATTATTTACACCATTTATATTTTTGCTAAACGGTTTTGGTAATTTTGCACTGAAACTAATCGGCATTGCGCCTGCACATCCGACGCACGGAGTTCACAGTGAAGAAGAAATTGATATGATAATTGATGCGAGTTATAAAGGCGGAGTTTTAAACGAAACCGAAAACTTCATTCTGAAAAACACCCTCAAATTTACTGATTTAAACGCAAAACAAATCATGGTGCCGAGGTGTAATGTTGTTTCAATTCCGGTTGATATTGAGCCTGACAAAATGGATGAAATTCTGGAAGAAAACCAGTACTCGAGATATCCGGTTTACAGCGAAAATTTTGACAATATAATAGGAATTTTGCACATAAAAGATTTATATTCATACCACAAAGAAAATAAACCGATAGAACTGAATAAAGTCATAAGAAAACCTCTTTTGATACCTGAAACAATGACGATGGATGTATTATTAAAAAGTTTTAAAGAAAATAAGACAGAAATTGCGGTAGTAATGGACGAATTCGGCGGAATGTCCGGTATAATTTCATTAGAGGATGTACTTGAGGAAATTCTCGGAGATGTGCAGGATGAGTTTGATGATGAAGAAGTGCAGGATATTAAAAAAGTCGGGGAAAACAAATATATAGTCAACGGACTTTATAGAATTGATGAATTTTTCGAATTTTTCGGAATAAATCAAAAGGAAGAAGAAATTGACACAGTCGGCGGTCTGGTGCCGAAAATACTCGGGCGGCTGGCAAAACCGAATGATGAAATTGAATTTGAGGGATTAAAAATGCGTGTAATAAAAATGGATGATTTGCGTATAGAAAAAATCCTTGTTATTCAAACAGAAAAAGTTGAAGAACAAAAAATATAATTTCTACATCATTCGAAGTATTTTTCTAAATATTACAAATTTGCAATTAATATAATATGTTATAATATGGGAAAATAAGGTTACAATTATCTTGGATTAATAAATGAAAGATGATGGGAAGAGGAAAAAGGGTACAGGAGAAAATAACAGAACACACAGGTCAGCAGCCCCGTCCTGCCTGCCGTCTATCGGGGGGAGGGGCGAAACCCTTACTGCTAGCCCTCTTTGCCGGATGTGTAGTTTTCACATCGACATCTGCAGTATATGCGGATGAAAATTCTGTAACTGTCCCGGCTTTAGATAAACTCCACAACTCCGGAACATTGATTCCGGGAACTCAAAATACTTATCCTGCAAGCGAATACACCTTAACAGAAGTTGAGCCTGCGGATATTGAGAACTTAGCACCTAATGTAATTAAAATTTATGACCCGAACAGCGGAGATTCGGAAGTTCATTATTATGAAATCGGGTTTAAAAATCCTGTATATGGAGAAGGAACGGAAGAAAAATATTACATCTGGTCAAAAGATGCAGCCGGAGTAAAACTTGTTGAAACCCAGAATTCTGCGGATGCTGTTCTGACATTGAAATATACCCCGGGAGATACTGCTGCGCCGGTAAAAAACTCTTCGGGACAGACGATTGAAAATATAAACGAAATTTATATAGAACAGGATATTAAAAATATTATTTCTGCAGGCGGAACGATTAACAATTTATCCGGAGTATTCAAGGGAAATTCTTTTGAAATAACAAATGATGACGATTACAACTATTCTGCAATAATTTCGGAATACGGCGGGAACATCAAGAACATAAATTCAAGTTTCATAGGCAATACGGCAAAAATTCTGACAGATAACAAGGTTGTTTACGGTGCATTTATTAAGGATTTGTCTAATATTGAAAACATTTATTCAGAATTTATCGCAAACAATGTGCAGACAAATTCCGCAGCAATAAACGGCGGCTTGCTGGAACTTTCGGATAAAGGAAAACTAAGCAGCCTGACTTCTGATTTTATGCTGAACGGCGTAAATTCCGTGAGCGGGGCTATTGAGGGTGTTGTTTTAGCAAACGACGGAACAATAGCGAACATAGATTCTTCAAGGTTTATCGGCAACTACGGAATTTCGGAAAGCGGAAATGTATCAGGCGGTGCAATCTATAACAGCCGCGGCGGAATAGACAAAATAACAAACAGTTTGTTTGAGGGCAACTATGCAATCTCATCCGGCGGAACAGCACTGGGCGGAGCGATATATAATATCAACCGCATAGATAATATTGAAAACAGCATTTTCACGGACAATTACACCTCTTCAAACAGCGGGAAAGCGCAGGGCGGAGCAATCTATACGGATTCAAGCCTGAAAATCTCGGCTGCAGACGGCAAACTCACGGAATTTACGAACAATTATGTTATTAATAACGGAGAAAAAGAAAATCAGGCGATATATGTATCATCTGACAGAGCGTCATTGACATTTGAAGCCACAAACGGCGGCAGAATACTGCTCAATGACATAATAAACGGTGCAGAAGGCTACAATGTCGAATTAACAGGTGACGGAAGCGGGAAGATTTCGATTTACAACCAGATATTGAACGCTGATATAGAGGCAATGTCAGGGGCAGACATTGATTTTGCCGACGGAGTGCACACCGATTATAACTTTTTGACCATGAAAGCGGGAGATGGCGCAGTATTCAGCATTGATGCCGATTTCACGGACAAAACTTCTGATACATTGACACTCGGTGTGGGTTCGCAGGGGATAATTTATATCGACGACCTGAATATAACCGGTGATTTGCCTGCGGAAGGTTCTGTAATCCTGCAGATATTAACGGCGCCGGATACAATATCAATCGGGCTGACAGACGAGTTAAAAGCGCAGTTCAATACCCGTGAAGAATATGGAGAAGCCTACACCGAATCAGACCAAGTAAAAGCATCATCCAGCTGGAGTGATGAATACAACACACACACTTATCAGGATTACATACAGCGGGAAATCAAAGCAGTAACAAGCGGTGCAAACCGTACGGGTGCAGACAGTATAGAATATTCTGCGCAAATCCAGACAGACGATGTTATAACAGAATCCATGGGGGATACCCTGAACATTCTGGCGCAGGATTTGACGGGAACCAGGAATTTCA
>CALUYV010000096.1 GCA_944325095.1 Candidatus Gastranaerophilales bacterium
GCATTATCTATATCTTCAAAGAGTTTTTGCTCTGTTTTTGAATTTCCGTAGGTTGTATTTATTTCTTTGAATTTTGCGTAGTTATCCCGTAATTCATTGAGTTTATCTTCTGTATCACAGGATTTTAATTGTGTAAGAATATCTGATTTGTAATCCGTTATGACAGGCAGTCTGAGTTCTGTCCGTTTATCCATAATAAATTTGTTGATTTCACCGTGGTAGATTCCTGTTTTTTGGTCGTATAGTTTTAATTCATCCATTAGCGGCTCTAAATCTTCAGGAGTTTTGCAATCCTCAAGTTTTATGCGGATAATATCTTTCATTGTTGCTTCTTCAGGAATAGATCTGCCGTCAAGGAAATCTTTTTCTGCCGCTAGAGCATTTGCTTTTATCTGTTCTCTTTTTTGAGCGGCAAGTGCTTCAAGTTCTTTTGTCTGCGGTGTTTCAGGTTCATTTAATGCTCTTGAATAATTTACTTCATCAAGGTGCTGTGCATTTTCAAGTCTTTCACGGATATTGTTGTTTAAAAGATTGTCTTGTTTTTGATTTATGAGAGTTTCAATATCTGTAAATTCTCCTGTTGTATGCGCTTTATATTCGCTCAAATCTTTTCTTAATAATTGTATTTCGTCTAAGTTTTGGACTTGAGCGATTTGCTGCTCAATTGTTGTCCTGAATTTTTGAGCAGACGGCAATAGGCTGTAATCCGCCAGATTTCTCATGCCTGTAAATGCGTTATCAATAATTTCCTGCCTTTTTGAGTCAATTTGTTCAAAAATTCCATCATAAGGAGTTTTTATACCTGTTGAGTTATAGGCATTGCGTGTGTAATTTGTTAAAACTTCAATATCTTTTAGAGATTGGCAGTTTTGTATGTTTTTCCGGATATCTGCTGCGACTTCTTCTCCGCTGCGGCCGTAGATGTTTGGGAGATTCTTTAATTCCGGCGATGTATAACTTTCTGTTAAATATGATTTATACTGCGGGTTTTGTTTTAGGATATCTGTTATTTGATTTCTTGTTTGTAAATCATCAACTGATTCTAAAATTTCGTCAAGATTGACTTTATAAGAATCATCTCCGTTTTTATAGAGGTATGCATTTTTATCTATTTGAGAAATAACTTGTTCTAATTGGCTTGCTGTCTGGCTGTCAATATTTTCAAGTGATTTTTCGTCAAATCCGTAATCGGTTTTGAGTTTTGAAACTATTTGAGAACGCATTTTTGTTTCAATATCAATGTCGTCAAAATCAAAAATATCATCTAATTCACTTTGCTCAAATTCCGGCATGTTTTGAGATTTTGGTGTTTTGTTTAGTGCATGTGATGTGTTTGCGGCATTTGTTGCAGCCTGCTGCGGGTATGATAATGCAGGTTTTATTTTAGGTGCTCCGGTAGTTATGTCTGCTATTGTACAATTAGACATATATTTTATCAGTTCATGCATAGGGATTTCTGTTATGACAGAGGTATGATGCGGATTTGTTATATATACCATACCGGTTTTTTCATCATATCCTTTTATTGCATATGCATGTCTGGAGTATATGTCATATTTTGCTGACAGCAGTTCTTCAACTTTTGTACTGCCTTTAGTTGCTATTGTTCCGAAGGAGATAAATACATTTTCGTCATTTGCATATTTCCGGATTAGTTGATTCATTATATTTTTGTCTGAAAAATCAGTTCCAAAATAATCAATCGGAATATCTTTTCCGAAAAAGTCTTTAAGCGCTTCTTCTTGAGATCCTGAAATAATACGCTCCATTAGTTCATCAACATTGGCAAATGTGCTGATATCGGTAACCGGAGAATTAACATTGTATGCTCTTGCTCCGTTACGTAAACGATGTACGGCAAAGGCTTGTTCAATAATTTTTATGCCTTCGGAATTTTCGTTCGCTGCAGGTGAAGAAACCTGCATGTCGGTAGGTGATTTTAATGTTTTCCCGCCAGGAAATTTGACGGTTTCTGCTACACCGGGGAATTTTATAAGAATGTCATCCCCCTGCTGCTCAAATAGTTTGTATAGAGCAACACGTCCGCCAGGCAGATCCAGCAGGTTATCAATCGTGCTGACAAGCCAGCAGTCGCCTATATTACCCTGTTCAAAGGATACTCTTGATAAAGGCGGGAAGAGTTCTTCAAATTTCTGTCTTGATAATTTTATTTCAACGGCATTTCCGTTATCATTTATATACAGTTTTTCGTTGAGTTCGCATACTTCTCCGTTTTCAACATATTTTGAGATATTTGACAGTTCAGACGGATTTTTTAATGTGGTAATCAGCGATTCTCCGTTTGCAATTTTTCTTATATCTTTTAGTGTTCTGTTTGATAGGAAGGTATTTTCATCAATGTTTTGTAATATTTTTATATTAACTTTGCCGTCTTTAATTAAGTCTAACAGTCCGCTGTCAACAATTTTGTTGTAACGTTTAAGATTGGAACTTCTTAATTTGAGCAGTCTGTGTGCATATACTGTTGACATGTTGTACTTATCTCTCAAGGCAAAGACTTCGTCATCACTATACGGAATGCCTTTCGGGGCATTTGCTGTACGGATATCATCTATATCAATAGTGCCTTTTTTGAGATTGTCGATGATGACCTGTCCGCTTAACTGTTTCCCGTTAATATTCATATCAAGAAGTTTTTTAAGATTATCTAAATCTTGTTGGGTTTTTATATTGTTTATAATTTCCTGATAAGTAAAACTTTCGAATCGTCCGGTTTCATCATGTTCCAGTATCGTTTCAAAGGCTTTTTCCTGAAGTGGAGAGTTTGTTTTGAGCATTTCCAATTCTGAAACAAAGGCCGGGATTTTTCCGGTTTTACGAAAATGACGCATTAACGGGGTATCTGCTGTATCAAGAACTAGTTTTGAATGGCGCATTACAAAACTGATTTTTTCATAATCTCCGCTTTCTATCATTTTAAATAACAGTTCTTGATCCAATTCGCTATATTTTATATGCGGTGATGGCAGATAAATATATTCCGGTATTTTCTTTTCTGCATACATTTCTAAAAATTTTGGATTTTCCTGAAAATGTTTGTATAATATCTCTTTGGCAAATTCTCCTAAATCATTATTTCCTGGATATCTGCTTTGTATGCCGGATAAAATTGCTTTTAAGGAATTAAGTTTATCATTGTTAATAGAAGCCAGTGCATTATCCAGCAGTTTGTCTAGCATTTCTAAGTCATGCTGAGAAGTCATTATAGCGGCAAGGCTTGAACCGTAGGAGGCTGATTCATTGGTACCTGAAAACATCCTGCTTTCCAGTGTTTCAAATGCTTGTCTTTGAATATCTGTCTTAATATTATTTAATATTTCTACTATTTCGGCAGGATAATTTTCTTTAGTTAACGGGAAAAGTTGTCCTCTATCAAGATCTAAACCTGTAACTTTGAGGGCAAAGGCATTGAAGTCTGTTAGTTGGGAATTATGTTTTGCCTCTAAAATATCTTCAAGGTCTGCGATATTAAAAGATAATTTAGTGTTTTCAGCACCAATCAGGATATTGATAAGTTTGGCATCATCCACAGATTTGATATTTGCAAGAAGTACAGGAAGTGCAGTTTTATCTTTGCCTGCAAGAATACGGAAGGTATCTGCAGAAATTTCAGAGATATTTGTTCCGCCGGCTTTTACAATATTGTTTATTTCATCAGATGAAAATATTAAATTACCGTTTGTATCTTTTAATGCGTTTAATTCTAAGATTTTATCATTCAGTGCTCTGACTTCGTCTAGCGAATATTCCATAATTGCCGGATTGTTTTTTACAAGATCAAGGAGTTCTGTTTGTGAAAATATTGTTTTTCCATCCGGAGTTTTCATCTGAGCGAAAATTTCAATTTTTTGTTGTAAATTTGGAATATCAGTTTGGGATAAATTAGCAAGTTTTGGATTGGTTTTAAGTATATCATTTATTTTATCAATTGTAAAAACTTTTTTCCCGTCGATACCTTTGATATCATACAGCATTTGTTCGGCAGCACTGATTTCCATATCACTGATTGCAGAAAAAGCATGACCTGCAGCATTACCTATGACAGACATAATCAAACCCTGCATAAAGGCTTCCGAATGAAATTCACCTTCCTGACAGTATGTTTGTAAAAGTGATTGAATAGTATCACTTGATACTTCAAAACCTAATGCTTCAATTCTGGACAGGCACACCGA
>CALUYV010000097.1 GCA_944325095.1 Candidatus Gastranaerophilales bacterium
GTTCCACTATGCGCCCCTGAAATTTAAACTTGCATAGAAGTTCTGAAAGACCTATAATATATTTATGCAAATAAAACGACTAACATATTTTGATTATCCTAAATTAAAAAAGATGGTTTCGTATTTATGCAATGATGAGAACGATAAAACTGCAAAATCCCTCATCTCTGCACCTGTTAGTCTGCTAAATGCAGTATTGCCGCTGAATCTTAAATTTCAGCCGGAATCTTATATACTTATAGAAAAAAATGAAATTTTAGGACTTATTACAACAGCGCAAACACCGGGAAATCCGTATAAAATAAACATTACACAACTGATTTTTAAAGATAATATGTTTGAAGTCGGACAGCAGTTGGTTAATTTTGCAGTGCAAAAACTCGGCGGAAAAGGCGCATCTTCATTTTATGTAACCATTGATGAATGCCACGATGAATTATTTAACCTTTTTATAAAAGGATGCGGATTCAGACAATGCGCCTCGGAAAAACTCTGGAAAATAGATAAGCCTGCTCCTGAAAAATCGGATTATCACTGGCGGTATGCCCAAAATTCAGACGCCGGAGCAATTGCTGATTTATACAATTCAGAACTCATAAACATTTATAAACCCTCCTTGCTTAGAGATAAAAAAGAATTTCAGGAAGTGTTTTTTTCAGGTTTAACAGAAGGATACAAAACAAGATACATACTTGAAGATGATAAAACTATGCTTGGATTTTTTACAATATCAACAAACGACAGATTAAACTATATTCTTGAGTTGATAACATGCAGCGGGTATGATTTGGACTACGAAAAAATTATAAATATTATGCTTTGCGAAATTGCAAAAAAAGGCCGTGCATTTTATCCGATTATCAAACAAAAAACATATACAAAAAAATCCGAACAATTTGAAACATATTTAACTTCAAAAAAATATACCCCGATACAAACACGGCAAATTCTTGTTAAAGATTTTTATAAACCTATAACAGAACCTGCTGCCGGCTGGAAAGTTTTTCTGCTCGGAGAAAATCAAATTACAACAAATTAATCCGCCCGTATATCAAACAAAGTTGTTACATAATAATTTCTTCGTGCTAGAATAAACATAAAAGAGGGAAAAGAGGTTATTACAGATGGAGAATATTAAAATTTATCTTGATAAAGATATTAATCAGGAATTGATAAAATCTAAAAAAATTGCAGTTATCGGCTTTGGTTCTCAAGGCTACGGACAGGCAATGAATTTAAAAGATTCCGGCTGTGATGTGGTTCTCGGGCTGCGGTTAGGCGGAAACTCTGATAAAAAAGCAAAACAGTACGGATTTAAAACAATGAGTATCGAAGATGCCGTAAAACAGGCTGATATCGTACAAATATTAATCCCTGATGAACTGCAGGCAGATGTTTATGAAAAACAAATAAAAAACAATATGCACTCAGGACAGTATTTAATGTTCTCACACGGTTTTAATATTCATTACAAAAAAATCACCCCGCCAAAAGATATAAATGTAATTATGGTTGCTCCAAAAGGTCCGGGGCATACAGTAAGAAGCCAATATACCGAAGGTAAAGGAGTTCCCTGCCTTATTGCAGTAGAAAACGACCCGTCAGGAAATTCCAAAGAAGTTGCGCTGTCATACGCATCAGCAATTGGAGCCGGCAGAGCGGGAATAATTGAAACTACTTTTAAAGAAGAAACTGAAACCGACTTATTCGGAGAACAGGCAGTTATTTGCGGCGGAGTATCAGCACTAATGAAAGCAGGTTTTGATGTACTTGTTGAAGCGGGATATTCAAAACATATGGCATATTTTGAAGTGCTGCACGAAATGAAATTAATTATCGACCTTGTAAATCAGGGCGGGATTTCCGATATGCACTACTCGATTTCAAACACTGCAGAGTATGGAGATTTAACAAGAGGCCCTAGAGTAATAGGCGAAGCCTCTAAAAATGCAATGAGAGAAATCTTAAAAGAAATCCAATCAGGAAAATTTGCGGATGAGTTTACTACAGAAATGAAAACCGGCTGCAAAAACTTTAACAAACTAAGGGAAGAAAATTCCAACCACCCTGTTGAAAAAATTGGCGAACAAATACGCGCCTCTTTCGTCTGGGGAAATGAAAACAAACTTATTAACAGAGATAAAAATTAATAAAAGGAATAAAAATGTTTAATACTGAAGATACATACGAAGTTGTTATATTTTCAATCGGAGATACAAAAGCCGGAACTAAAATGGGGAAATTACAGTTAAAAAATACAGTCGATGATTCTATTTTGAACTGTATTTTGTGGGAAGAAACCCTCAACAGGTTTGATAATAAACTTTTCAGAACCGGAAATTTAGTGCGTATAGTATCTGGCAGTTTCAACGAAAAATTCAACAACTGTCTGATATCTGCACTTGAACTTATTAAAGAAGCAAAACTCGGGCTTGAAGAAAAACAAATTGAACAATATTATGCAAAATTACAGGCTTATATAAATAAAATTCAAGATGAAAAATTAAGAACATTTGTATCTTCTCAATTTGAAGCACATCCTGAATTTAAAATTATGCCGGCAGCAAAACTTATGCACCACAACTATATCGGCGGGCTTTTGGTTCATACGGTTGAATGTCTTGAGTTTGCAGAATTAAACATGGAACATTTCACATATAAAACGAATAAAGATGAGATTTTTGCAGCCTGCCTGCTTCACGATTTCGGCAAAATTTTTGAATATACAATAGATACAGAAACAGGTCTTATAGATTATGCCCCGGGATTCAGGGAAGAATGGATTTCCCATTCGCAGTACGGATTTTCTACCTGTATGGCAGCCGGATTTAAAAGAATTGCAAAGATGATAGCAGCACACCACGGAAGAACCGACTGGGGCGCAATTATTGATTTAGACCAAAAAGATCTTGAACCGGAATTATATATGATTCATTTCATAGATAATTTATCTGCAAAATTCGGGAAAATCAACACCCGCCTTTTAGAAGATTAATTTTTACTTTTCAACCTGCAGACCGCGCATTTTGTCTGCTTCTGTAGGGATATGATTGAAGGTCTGAACGGTATTTGTTTTTTGAGCCGGTGTATTATTTGATGTTTTTATCTGCGGTGTTACTCCAAATATATTATCAATTTTTGGCGGCATTTTATATTTCTCCATTCTGCTTTTTACCATAAAATATTATCGGCAAATCAAATAAAAACTTTAATAAAAAATCAAGCCTTTAGCCGAAAATGTTAATAAAATAAATAAAAATTTACTTTATGAAACATTTTGAGTCATGGAGCATGGTTTATGCTAAATTAAACATATCAAAGGATTTGTTTAGGAATAGTTTTATTAAGGAGATAATGAATGTCTGAATACTTGACCAAAGAAGAGATAAAACAATGGAGAAGTTCTTTAGAAAAAATTACACTGGAGGAATTTGCTGCAAGATTAGGGAAAAAAGTTGAAGAGAAAAAAGAAACTAACGATTTAATTGATATAGTTCTTCACGGCAAACCGGTAATTTCTAACGAACAAGACTGGTATTCAACTAAAGTAGAACGTCTAAGCGCAATCGCTGACAGAGCCTACGAAAAAGAAAAAGAACTCTATATTTCTCCGTTCTCCGCTCAAAATCTGAAAATTGACAATGAAGAAATAAAAAAAGAAGAAAAAACACAAAAACCTAAAACCGCTAAAAAAGAAGTTGAAAAAAATGCCGCTCCAACTAAAAAAATTGAGCATAAGAAAAAAACAACTTCAAAAACAATTTCTAAATCCGCTGAAAAAGCACACAAAGTTTTAGACGAAAAATCAAACAACGAATTACGAAATGAAGTTAGAGTTGTTCTCAAAAAATCACTAACAGAAAGAGAACAAAAAGTTTTTGATTATTTCGCTGCAAATAAAAATAAAGTTGTTTATGCAAAAGACCTTGCAACTTTGTTAGAGTTACCAAGAGATTACATATATAAATACATCAAAAATCTCAGAGCAAAAATTGACGGAGATGCATTGAAAAACGCAGAAAAAGGCGGATTTATACTAACCATATAATATTTTTAATATCAATAATAATTTTCGAAAACAGGAAGGAAAAGTTTTCTTCCTGTTTTT
>CALUYV010000098.1 GCA_944325095.1 Candidatus Gastranaerophilales bacterium
GTTAAAAATTTTTCAGAGTCGGGATGGATTTTATTTGATAAAAAAGCGAGGCGGATTTTTTGAATTTTTCAGGATTTGCGCTGACGTAGAATTCTTCCGAGCCTTTCATGTCCTGTTGATTCAGCAAATTTTTAGCCCATAAATCTTCTTTTATAATACCGGCGAACTCAACTGACGGGTTTATAAATATGTTTGCAGGTGCAAATTCAGTCAATACGTCAAGAAGATAAGGATAGTGAGTGCAGCCGAGCACTATTTTTTCCGGTGAAAATTTCAGCATTTCATCCATTTTTTCTTTTACTGCAAGGCGTGCAGATTCAGTTTTTTCTTCCCCGTTTTCAACAATCTTAACCCATGACGGGCAGGGGATTTCTAACACTTCTATATCCGGATTGTTTTTTTGTAATTCTTTTTTGTAGCAATGAGAGTTAACTGTTGCCGGTGTTGCAAAAATTCCTATTTTTTTTACCGGCATTTGAGAAATTTTTTTTGCAACAGGCTGAATTATCGGATATATTTCAAAATGATATTTATCTTTAATTTTGTCATAAACGACTGCAGAGGTTGTGTTGCAGGCCATTACGACGGCTTTTACGTTTTTGTTTTTCAGAAAATCGAAAATATTTACAGCAAATTCCAAAAGTTGTTCCGGCGTTTTTTCTCCATACGGCATATTTTTTGTATCGCCAAAGTAAATATAATTTTCATTTGGCAATATTTTTTTTACCTGTTCAAATACCGTTACTCCGCCGACTCCGGAATCAAAAAATCCTATGGGGCTGTTATTTAATCTGGTCAAAATAGTTTTCAACTCCTTCTACAATTGCCTTTGCTGTTGCTTTCTTTCTTGCTGAACCGTTAAGTTCGGCTCTTTCCTGGCTGTTTGAAATGAAGCCTATTTCCATTAATATTGCCGGCACGGTCGTGTGGTTTATTACATAGAATTTAGATTTAAACAGGCCTCTGTTTTTTGTGTCTATAGCACTCACAAGCGAAGCGTGCAGTGTTTGCGCAAGGAAAATACTTTCCTGATGGTAGTAATGTGTTTCAATTCCGCTTGCTTCTGTTCCTGTGCTGGAATTTACATGGATACTTACAAATATATCAGGTTTAAAGTTTTCGCTAATTGCAACTCTGTCCTGCAATGATACATATTCATCACTGTCACGAGTCATCTGGACTACGTAGCCTTTTTTGACAAGCAAATCTCTTACCTGTCTTGCAACATCGAGTGTTATGTCTTTTTCGTTTATGTTATCTCTGATTGCGCCGTAATCGCTTCCTCCATGACCGGCGTCAATTACAACTTTTTTAATACCTTTGCCTTCGGGTTTCGGGGTTGTAACAGTCGGTGTTATCGGCTGTACTGCAATTGCCGGCTGCTGTTTTTTAGGCGTTTTAATAATTATTTTCAGAGCTTTTCCGTCTGCGCCGAGAAACGTATTTACCAGACTGTTCTGTTCCAGCGGCATTGTCAGTTTAAGTCCGATTTTCGGGATAAGACTTATTGATGCTGCTGCAAACGGAGTGTCTTTAAATGCAGCCTGAAAATCAGCTTCATTATAACTTTCAACATTATATAAATAAATTGTTAATTGTTCATTTTCTCTGTTAATTCCATGAACAACCGGCGAGGTAAATGCAAGCGTCATAGAATTAGTCTGTGAGTCAATTTTTTCATGTGAATATGAAAGCATATTCGACACATTTGAAAACAGGTTAAAACTGTTTATTTTATCGTAATTTGCGATTAACAAAGACTGATTGTCGCTTGAAATTACCGGAATATATTTTTTTACATCTTCCGTAGTTATAACAATTCGGGCTTTGTTAACCGAAAATTGGCCGATTTTCACTGTTTCGTTGGTGCCGATTGAATATTCAGTGTTTCTGATATCGCCTCTGACAAGAGTGTTAGGAATATCATAAACTATTCTTGACGGGTTTGTCAGAATCATTGGTTTTTCAATTGTAATTGCGCCAAAACCATTTAAAAGCACAGCATTTTGTTTCGCTGTAATTTTGTCTATAAAATATTTGGTATTAAGTTTGAGTTCTTTTTTAGAAGTGTTTTTTGATGCAAAAGCCTCATGAATTTCATTTGCAATATCTGTCGGGGATTCTTCAGGTGCCGTCATTGTCAGGTATTCATAAAAATCGCTGGAGGATGCATGATCGTCCCTGTATGTATTTTGAAAATAATCGTTTGTAATAGTTGTATCTTTAAGCTGTATAAATATGTTATTTTTAATCCTGTAGAAATGAATTTTAGACAGGTCATAATCATCGTCAAAATACATAACTGTGCGGACAATATTCGGGTTTGTGGAATTCTGGCTTACAATAACCTGCTTTAACCCGTTAGAAGTAAAAGACCAATCCTGTTTAGGAACCGTAAGGATAGAAGAATTAATATCAAAATAAGCCCTTGTCGGGTTTTCCATTTTGACAAACTTTACGCTTTCTAAAACCGGCTCTGGAATTGTGTCCGGAACAGTCAGAAGTATAAAAGAATTTGAAGTGTCGTAATTAAACGAAGTAACCTTATACACATCTTCCGCAAACACGTTTTGGGAAAATGTACACAGGAATAAAAACAATAATATAACTATTTTGAAGAATGTTTTCATAAATAAATATCCACATTAGATATTATAATAAGAATTTTCAAAACATTCAAAAATGTTACATTTAGTTTATTTACAAAAAATAATTACCGGCAAATTCCGATTCTCAGTGCAATGCAGGCTGCATGAGTTCTGTTTTTGGCGTGCATTTTTTTAATAATTGCGCTGACATGAGCCTTTACAGTATGAATACTTACATGAATTTCCCCGGCAATTTCAAGATTGTCATAGCCGTCTGTGATGTATTGCAATATTAACTTTTCTCTTTCCGTTATTTCATATCTGCAAGGTGAATTTGAAGAAAAATTTTCCATCGCAACCCTTTCTTTTTTACTGGAGATTAGTTTTAAGGTTAAGCATGCTCAACTCAACTATTATTATGACCCATAAATGAAGTTTTAAAAAGGTTTCCGATTAATAATAGTTCATTTTTTAATTAAACTTTATAATTATTTTGCGAAACTCTCATTTTCCTTGTAACAATAAGAATTACACCGGCCAGAACCATAAATACGCCAAGGCAGATTCTTGGAGTGAGATGTTCGTGAAAGAACACAACCCCGAAGAATATTGCGGTCAATGGCTCCAGAGCACCGAGGATTGCTGTCGTAGTTGAGCCGATGAGTTTTATTGCAACATTAATGGTTTCAATTGAGATTATTGTCGGAAAGATAGAAAGAGCCAGTGCGCAGAGCCACAAAAATGGATCGTTGATAATCTGAAGCTGTGTACAGAATTTCAGGTTTACAACATACACCAGCAGTCCGAAAAGCATTACATAAAAACATAATTTGTCACTTTTTATATGTTTGATTGCCTTAATATTTTTGACACCTATTATATATAATGCATAAAGAAGTGCGGAACTTAAAACAATCAAAATTCCCTGAATATTTAAATCCATTCCGGGGTTGCCCTTGTATAGCAGTATAATGCCGGATGTCGTAAGGCATATTGCGCCGACAACGGTTTTGGTTATTTTTTCTTTAAAAAATATTGCCATCAGTAGTGCAACCATAACCGGATAAATAAAAAGGATTGTACAGGCAATTCCTGCTTCTATATATTGAAATGCAATAAAAAGCGTCAGAGATGACAGCGAGAAGAATATTCCGAGAAAAAACAGCGGAAAGAATTCTTTGAGTGTTATTTTAAGGGAAGTTTTTTTCACAAATTTAAGCCACAGTCCGTAAATCAATACAGCAAAGAAATATCTGTAAAAGAGCACCGAATTAACACCTATTCCGCCGGCATACAACGGCAGTGCAAAAAGTGGATTTGTCCCGTAGCTTGCGGCAGCAATCGAACCGTTCAAAAATCCGGCGGCCCGCCTTCTCATCTT
>CALUYV010000099.1 GCA_944325095.1 Candidatus Gastranaerophilales bacterium
TGGAGCATAGGGGACTTGAACCCCTGACCCCCACACTGCCAGTGTGATGCGCTACCAACTGCGCTAATGCCCCTTTTTCTCAATAATTGTTCCGTCTTTTGTATCTTTTAAGACAATTCCCATATTATCCAGTGTAATACGGATTTTGTCTGCAATTTCCCAGTTCTTTTCCGCCCGTGCCTGTTTTCTCAACTCTAATATACTTTCCATTGAGTCAAATTCCTGAGAAAGTGCTGTTGAAATCTGTTTTACTGCAGCAGAAATTTCTTCCTCTGTCAATTCGGCTTTTTCAAATGTGAAACCAAGGACGGTGCCGAGTTTATATAGAAGTGTATAAGCATTTTCTTCGTCTTTATTTGCTTTGTTTGCAAGTTCAAAGAGAACAGCCAGAGCCTTTGATGTATTCAAATCCTCATCCATTGCCTCAACAAATGCTTTATATTCTTCTGTTTTTGTAATATCCAGGTCTTCATTAATAGGTGTTTGTTTTGCATTAACAAGCCGTTTTGCACCTGCTTTTGCAGATGTCAGAGCCTCATCCGAAAACTCTACAGGCATTCTGTAATGATTGGTGAGAATAAACAGACGAAGCGTATTTGCATCGTAATTTTTCAACATGTCATCAATTGTCAGGAAATTCCCGAGTGATTTTGACATTTTTTCTTTATTGATTGTAACAAATCCGTTATGCAGCCAGTAATTTACAAATTTGCATCCGTTTGCGCATTCGGATTGTGCAATTTCGTTTTCGTGGTGCGGGAAAATTAAATCGGCTCCTCCTGCGTGAATATCAATAGTTTTGCCAAGATATTTGCGGCTCATTGCGGAGCATTCAATATGCCATCCCGGACGCCCTACACCCCACGGGGAATTATATCCGAATTTTTCATCTTTTTTCCAGAGCGCAAAATCTAACGGGTCTTCTTTGTGTTCGCCGACTTCAATTCTTGCACCGCTTTCGAGCTGGTCAATAGGCTGTTTGGAAAGCTGTCCGTATTTAGGAAACTTTTTGACTCTGAAATAAACATCACCGTTTGCTTCGTAAGCATATCCGTTTGAAATTAAATCTTTTACTATCGAAATCATTTCGCCGAGTGTTTTTGTTGCGAAAGGTTCAATGTCAGGTTTGAGGGTATTTAATGCTTTCATTGAGTTTGAAAACTGTTTATACCAGTATTGAGAAACTTCTTCCGGTGTTTTACCTTCTTTTTCCGCCTTTTTGAGAATTTTGTCATCTACATCGGTGACATTGCGGCAGTATGTTACATCATACCCTCTGAATTTGAGGTATCTGTACAAAACATCCCATGTAATATAGCATCTTGCATGGCCTAAATGAGCATAATCATAAACAGTCGGGCCGCAGACATACATTTTTACTTTGTTGCCTTCAATCGGCTTGAATTCTTCAACTGTATTTGTGTATGAGTTAAACAGTTTCATATAAATCCCTCGTTTCTTTTATAATACTAACACAAAATTTTTAGTAAATATATGTAAAGATGAAAAATTTTTTTAGCAATTAATTTGGAGAAAAATACTTTTTATATACATAGTAAACGGAGGAAATATTATGAGTGATTTAACAGTTGCAAACAAAGCACAGGGTACAACCTTTAAAGTTAAAGTTGAAGGCAATGTAACAATTCGGAATACCAAAAACACCGGAGCAATGAAAGATAACGAAGTAAGAACCGTTGTAGATGACGGCAGGGTTTCAAATTATTATAAATGGGGCAACACAAAAGCACCGACAAAAGAAAGAGCATTAAATCTTAATTCTTCAAATTTTCTTATTTTTGACGGAATAAGAAAGGCTGATAAAAACGATAAGAATGGTGAAAAACTGACTCAATCGGATTTAGAAGCACTAAGAAAAAATAAAGCACTTCAAAAAGAACTCGGAGTTACCGTAAAATATGATCCGGAAGAAAAAGTTTACGGCATATACGGCAAGACAGGTACAACTTTGTATTTTGATTTTGAATAATTTAAAATAAATTGAAGATTTCAAATACCGGCGGAATAAGTTTTTCGACCGGTATTTTTTCGTCCAGTTCAAGTGTAATTGTCGGAATATTTCGTTCAATTCCGCAATAAGTTCCGAAACTTCCCGGTGTCGGATATCCTATACTTGCTTCGACAGGATAATTGATGATTTGAGATATTTTTTGCGCCTGAATTTCTGCCGGCCCGTCGTAGTTTACAACTTTATATGGTGCGTGCAGTGTTATTATAAGTGACGGAGTATATTTTTTAATAATATCAATCACAAATTTTGTTTCAATTTCGCTTGCAGGAGAGATTCCTCCGAAGTATTCAGTTGAGCAGTCGTCGCAGGAAGCGTTTTCACCTTCATTTCTGCCCCAGTTTTGGGTCGGGAAGTTTCTGTTCAAATCAACTCCATTTGCATTTGTTCTTGTATTTTTTTGCATTCCGTCAGGATTCAGACACGGGATAAATATTTTGTTTCCTAAATCGCCGGTTGAAGTTATATATTTATCAATCAAAAATTTCCCCTGCGGTTCATCTCCGTGAAAAACTCCGATAATCAAAACAGGGTTTTGCGCCGGTTCTCCGATAAGTTCTATATTATTTCCGTTTTGGGTTTTTGTTTGTTCAAGAATTTTCATATTTATTCAAATATAGTTTCAATAAATTCATCAGGATTAAACGATTTTAAATCTTCCATTTTTTCACCGACCCCGACAAGTTTAACCGGAAGTTTCATTTCTTTTGCGATAGCGATAATGATTGCGCCCTTTGAACTTCCGTCAAGTTTTGTCAGAGCAATAGATGTTATATTAACCGCTTGAGTGAAAACTTTTGCCTGCTGCAATCCGTTCTGTCCGGTGTTTGCATCAATAACAAGGATACTTTCTCTTAATGCTTCCGGTGCTTGTTTATCTATAACGGTTTTAATTTTTGCTAACTCTTCCATAAGGTTGAATTTGTTTTGCAGCCGCCCTGCCGTATCAACCAGAATAATGTCGTAGTTTTCTTTTTTTGCTTTTTGTATTGCTTCGTAAACAACAGACGCCGGATCTGCTTTATCTCTGCGTACAATATCTGCTCCTGCTCTGATTGACCAGATGTTTAACTGTTCTTCTGCTGCAGCACGGAAAGTATCACCTGCCGCAATAAGAACTTTTTTCCCTTCTTTTTTAAACAGATAGGCCATTTTTGCAATCAATGTTGTTTTTCCGGCACCATTCACACCGGTAATGAAATAAATATTTAATTCGTTTTCTTTATATGAAAGTTCGGTGGAACCTGCGCTGTCAAGTGTTTTTTTGAATTCTTCCTTCAGATAAGATTTCAATTCCGAAGGTTTTGCATTTTTCATTTTGCGGAGCCTGTCAACAAGTTCTCCTGCATAACTAACACCCAAATCAGCACTGATTAATGTATCCTCAATATCATCAAGCGCAAACTCCGAATACTGCTCTTCTGTTTCATCTACATTTGCAAGTACATTCCCTACAAGATTTTGTGTTGTATTCGAAATCTTTTGCTTGAAATTCTCAATTTTGCTTTTTAGAAATCCGAACATGCCATCATTTTAGCATAAAAGTTATTCTTCTTCACCCAATTTTATTTTCGGGCGGAAATCTTTTACCTTGATATTGTATTTTAAACATTGCCAACGTTTGAAAAATTGTAGTTGTTGCTTTAATAGGCGGTATTTGTTTTTGATGTCTTTGCGGGTTTGCAACATATCTTTTAGTATGAAATAAATATATGCAATTTCACCCCATATAGTTTCAGGTACTATAATGTATTCCTCTTCATCAAAATTTTCGTCTAAATATTTTACGTATGCTTCGTGTTCTT
>CALUYV010000100.1 GCA_944325095.1 Candidatus Gastranaerophilales bacterium
AAATCCGAAGGGGTTAATATAACTCTTATGGAGTTAAAAAAACAAATGGAAGCAGAAACTTCCGGAGCACAGGATGGGGTTGAGCAAGTTCCTGCACCGGAACAAACTGCTACACCACAGCCTGAACAGCAGCAATTTTCAGGATTCAGCGCAATAAATCATCAGCCTGCCGTAACAGAAACTGAAGTCAGCGAAAATACTTTCACACAGCCGCTGCCGGCTGCCCCGCAGCCATCCGATTACAGCAGTCCTCAGCCGTCATGGACAACAACATACTCTCAAACTCCCGTTCAAGAGCCAGTTTTGCCTGTTAACCGGCCAATTCATCAATATGAAGTTAATGAGGCAATGCAAAATGATTATGCAAAAAATTTTACTTCTAACTTCACATACAGCAATATTCCACCCCAGCAGCCGCAGGCTGCCGGATATAATAAACCGGAGATTATTCAGCCTGTCAAACCGGCTATACCTGATATTGCACCAAATCTAAATATTCCGAGAACAAAATACGGTGTAATAGGCTACCCTCTCGGACATTCACTGTCTGTATATATACATAAAGCAGGATTTGAAAGTTTGAATCTGAATTATACTTATGAAATTCTTGAAACCCCGCCCGAAACACTTGTTGATAGAATTAAATATTTAAAATACAACGATTATGCAGGTTTTAATGTGACCATTCCATTGAAACTTCCTATAACAATGTTTCTGGATGAAATTGACAGTTCTGCAGATTTAATAGGTGCTGTGAACACGGTTGTAATAAATCCCGACAGAACAATGAAGGGTTACAATACTGATGTTCTGGGATTCCGCAATGCTATTCCCGACAACATACCGCTCCAGGGTAAAACTGTCGGAATTCTTGGAACCGGAGGTGCCGCAAGAGCGGCAATTACCGCATTTGCGCTGGAACATGTTAAACAAATAAAAATTTATACACGAAATATTCCAAATTCTATAGAACTTTTAAATTATATCCGCAGTAAATTCCCTGAAGTTGAGTTTAATGCCTTCCAGATAGAAAGAATAAGAGATTTATCAGACATAGATATTCTTGTTAATACAACACCTATCGGAATGCAGGGGCGGGCTGCCGATTTGACGCCGGTTGAAGAAAACGAACTAAAAACACTTCCGCCGAATGCAATTGTTTATGATGTTATTTATAACCCGAAAAAAACAATTCTTCTAAAACTTGCACAAAAAAACGGATATAAAACGATTAATGGTGTAGATATGTTTATTCATCAAGCGGTTGCGGCAGAAAAAATCTGGACAGGCAGAACTCCGGATTTTAAAGACATGAAAATCGCCGCTTTAGAAAATCTATAATCAATTCATAATACGTTTAGCGATTTCACCCATAGATTTCGCAACTTTTGCTGCCCATTGCGTATTTCCTGGGGCATATATTTTTTGAATTGATTCAATTGTTGTTTTGTTTCTGCGGATATAGTGTTTATGCAGATTTTTACACAAAGATTCTATACACGCTTCATAACTTTCATTATCCTGATATACATGCCCCGCAACCTTTTTACCGGTTTTTAATCCTGCAATATTATATTTATGGACAACACCGTTTCTTTCTTTTGCCGGAGCCGCACCGTAACCAGATTCTTCTTTCACAATACTCATTAAAAACACTGCATTAATCCCGTATTTTTCCTGAGCATCAAGAAACATCTGCCCTTTGCCTTCAAGTTTTGTTCCTTTTAAACATTTGTCCAAATATTCTGCAGAACCGTTATACAAATTTTTAGTAACATCAAAATTCAGCGCATATTCAGCCGGAATATCAGGTGCCTTAACCGGTTTTTGAGTCATTCTTTCCGGCATTTTAACTTCCCTGTATCTTTCCATAACGGGTTTTGCAACTCTTAATGCATCAGGTTCGCAGACATAACCTTTGTTTAAATATTCTCCTATGGATTTATTATTCTGCAAATATTGATAATTTCCTTTTAAATTATTATTTGAAGCATTACTGAAATCAACCGGAAGTTTAAATGTATTCATATCCCATTTATATAACTGAAACTGCGGCTGCGAAGCCGGTTTCATAATATACGGATATTTTATAGAATCATTAATTACAGTATCTGACATATCCCCTTATCCCCAATTTTACTGTTCTTTTATATATAAAAAATTTCAGATTGAAAAAATTGCGCAAATGTTAATAAATATTGCTAAAATTATTCTGTTATAAATACTCGTGATAAAATTTAGAAAAAGGAAGAATTATGACAGGTATATTAAACATCCAGATAAATCCGTCTTTTAACAAACCGGAAGTTAATCTAAAAAAAATTGAACATTTTATAAAGAAAAACAGTGATAAAAAACTTGATATGGTTGTTTTGCCGGAATTTTTCTCAACGGGAAACGATTACGAAAATTATACACGGTATGCCGTTGACGAAAACGGAGGCGAAACAATTGAATTTATTAAAAATCTTGCAAAAAAATACAATACAAATATTATAGCAGGCACTGTTATAGAAAAATCGGGATTAAATTACTACAACACTGTTTTTGCAATTGACAGAAAAGGACAGATTACAGGCAAATACAGAAAAATCCACCTTTTTGATTATATGGGCGGAAACGAACGGGAAATTTTTACCCCCGGTGAAAACATAGTAACCATAAATACAGACATCGGCAATATTGGTCTTGCGGTAAGCCATGACATAAGATTCCCGCTTTTATATAAGAAGTTGTCAAAAGCAGGTGCAGATATTATCATTCAGCCATGTGCCTGGATTATACCGGATGAAATTTATAATGACATAAATTCGCTTAAATACGCTCAGGATATGTGGATTGCAATAAACAGAACCCGTGCATACGACAATCAGGTTTATCTGATAACCTCCAATCAGACAAAAACTTCCGGCAGCAACGGCAGTGCAATAGGAACATCATTGATTATTGCGCCGACATCAGAAGTTATAGCAAATGCTAAAAATGATCAGGGGGCTGTATATACTCAAATTGATCTGCAGTTAGTCAGATATTACAAATCCATCTGCCCGATTGCACAAATTGACTAAACAAAACATTATAAGCCGGTTTTAGATTCAAGATTTAATCTGGTTATAATATCAAGAATAATTTTTGCCTGAAAAATTATGTCAAAATAGTTATTAGGATTGTTTAACGGTTTATCAATATCAGGTTCAAACATATCCTCTGATGTATGAATCAAAATATTAACATTATTACCTTTTACATAGCAGCTTACCTTTTGACCGGAATTATTTAAATCAATAAAATTCTCCATTGTTGAAGTGTTCAAAAAATATCTTGATTCAATCTGGTCGCTGCTAAACACTTCATACATTTTTTCAAATTCATTTGATTCAAGATTAACATCGTGCAGCCCCGGCGGACATTTCAAACCGGAAGCCTTTTGTTTCACCAATACTTCTGCTTTTAGTTTCTTTTCCATTGTTGTTTTAAACAATGCACCATGGAAAACTTCCGTATATTCTACCCGTCTGCGTCCTCTTTCACCGTAATAAACTTGTTTTCTTATCAAACTGAATTCGACAATCAGAACCTCACGTCCCAGATAACTCCCCGTAATAATATCATCTATTCTCATATAATCATAATCGGGCAGCACGGGATTTAATTTCTTTAACTGGGACTCGGCAAGGAGAGTGTCCATCCTGCCATCTCTGTAAATATCAAAAAACAATTCAATTCCGAATAAATAAATTGGTAATTTAAATTTTCC
>CALUYV010000101.1 GCA_944325095.1 Candidatus Gastranaerophilales bacterium
GTCAAAATCGGAATTGATTTAAATAAAAACAGAATTGTAGATGCTGATGAAATTGTATGTGTTGATAATATTGAAACTTTTTCGCTAGACCCTTCGGATGAATTTACAGCAAAATACACTAAAAAATTTAATCTTACAAGAGAAGATATAATAAGCCTGGGTTATCTTGCTCAAGAATTTGCTCAAAAAAGAATTGAAAATTCTACGGCAAAATTGAAATATTCGGAAAAACAGAATACAGAATGCAAATATGCTGATGTAACAATTAACGGATTTGATTATTCACAGATACTTGCAATGAGCGGTTTTGGTATTGTAAATGGTGAAATTGCAAATCCTGATAAATTTCGCCGTAACCTTGAAACAGCAAGAAAACTTCATCTTGTTATTCTTAATCACCGCTCCGGAAAATATCATACTCTTGACTGCCCTTACGGCAAGATTGCACATGATACGGTAATTGTTCCCAAACGGCAGCTTCCGGCTAATGCCAAACCATGCAAATTTTGTCATAATGCCGGTAATAAAAGAAAAAGCGGTAATGTTAAAATCGATGATTTATATAAATCTTCTGTTCCGAATATCCCAAGACCCGATATGAATATTACGAAAGGCAGCATCCGGGTATATTTAACGGATTTTACACATCAACTATATCCTGTCCGTGAGTGTAAAACTTCTGCCTGCAGGGAATTTGTACATCTTGTTGATAATGCAAAGGAATCTATTGATATTGCAATTTTCGGGTATGATGAAATTCCTGCTGTAACTGAGGCTTTGCAAAGGGCAAAGTCCAGAAATGTTAAAATCAGGTTTGTTTATGATGAAAAATATAATACTGCCGACAGTTATTATAAAGATAACGTTAAAATTGCCGCACTGGCGCAAAGCACAGGTTCAGACAGAAATCCGGATTCAAAAAATCTCAGCAATATGCTTATGCATAATAAATTTATAATATTTGATAAAAGTATTGTCTATACAGGTTCAATGAATTTTTCGCCTACGGGGATTTCAGGATATGATGTCAACGATGTTATTATTTTAAACTCAAAAGAGATTGCCGGTTTATATACAAAAGAATTTGAACAGATGCTCGGCGGGAAATTCCATACGGCAAAAGAAAAATTAACAGAAGATAGAATTTTTAATATAAACGGCAGTGTTGTAGAAGTTTATTTTTCTCCGAAAGATAAAACGACTGACAGGATTGTGCAAATTTTAAATAATGCAAAACATTATATTTTTATGCCGGTATTTTTAATTACTAATTCAAAAATTGCAAAATCAATGATAGATGCAAAACACAGAGGAGTGGATGTTCGTGTTATTCTTGATGCGAACGGTGTTTATACAAGAAATTCAAAACATTCAGAACTGCGCAGCAACGGTATTCTTCTTAAAACCGAAAATTATGCCGGAAAACTTCATTCCAAAATGATTGTTGTAGATGATGAATATTTGATTACCGGTTCTATGAATTTTTCAAACAGCGGCGAAAATAAAAATGACGAAAATCTGCTGATTATTAAAGATAATAGAATTGCAAAACTGCATAAAGATTTCTTTTTGTATTTATGGACAATGATTCCAAACAAATATTTGAAAAAGAACGCTCATCCTGAAAGCAGAGATTCTATCGGTTCGTGTTCTGACGGAATTGATAATAATTTTAACGGTAAAACAGACAAACAAGAAGCCCTATGTCGTTAAGGGCTTCTCATTTTTCAAAAATATAAAATATAATTTACTCTTCGCTTTCTAAAGATTCATGTCCTGATTTGTGTGATTTTAATAATACTCCTCGTTTTGAAGTATGGATAAAATCAATCATTTTTTCAATGTATTCATTCATCGGGATTTCTGCTTTGATTTTTTCAATTGCCTGAGAAGTATTATAATCTTCGGAAATTAAAAGTTTGAAAGCTTCATTGGTTGCTGTTCTGATTTCAAGCGGAACACCGCGTCTTTTCATTGCAATAACATTTATTCCACGCGGAACAGGCGGTCTGCCTTCTCCTTTTGAATACGGTAAAATATCCTGACGGGAAGCAGAAAATCCGCTTATAATAGCCATATCACCGATTCTGATATTCTGGTGGAATACGCTCATTCCGCCGACAAATGCGCCGAATCCGACATGGACATGTCCGCCTAAGGTTACAAGGTTAGCAAGGATAACCTGATCTGCTAATACACAGTTATGTGCAACATGTGAGCCGACCATAAGCAGGCATTTGTTTCCTATTCTTGTTGTATAATCTCCGCAGGCTGCTCCTCTATGGATTGTTACATTTTCTTTTATAATAGTTTCATCTCCTATTACAACCTTTGTCGGTTCGCCTTTGTAGCCTAAATCCTGCGGTTCTGAACCGATTGTTGCAAACGGTGAAATTGTACAATTTTTTCCTATTTCGGCAAATTCTATATGTGCGTTTGAGATTACTCTTGTACCGCTTCCTATTTTAACTCCTTCTCCTATTACTACATACGGCCCTATAATCGCATCTTCTGCAATTTCTGCTGATGGATGAATTATTGCGGTTTTATCTATCATATTCTCTCCTTATTATCTAATCCATACATCTAATTATATTACAAATCCATATAATAATAAAAACCTTTATATTATTTTAATATAGAACCGGCGTATTTACAAATAATAAGTAGTATAATAAGATAGTTTAAAAAAGGAGAGAAAAGTATTATGCAAAAAACAGTCTGGGATAAATATGCACAGGTTCTTGTCGAATATTCTACAGATGTACAAAAAGGGGATCTGGTGCTCATAAAATCTGATTCAATTTATGCAAAAGATTTAGTCAGAGCGGTATATAAAAAAGTATTAGAAAAAGGAGCAAATCCTGTTGTAAGAAGTTCGTACGGCGATATGGCTGAAATCTTTTTAAACCTTGCCGCAGACGAGCAGCTTGATTATATCGATCCAATGTCGGAATTGGAATATGATGTTGTAGATAAATATATTTCTATCGGTGCGCCGTTGAATACAAAAAGTCTGGCAGGTGTGGATTTGTCAAAACTTTCAAGACGCGGCAAAGCAACCAAGAAATTATCCGAAAAATTAATGAAACGTTCTGCTGAAGGTACTGCAAAATGGGTTATTGCTGATGTTCCGACTCATGCTCTTGCGCAGGAAGCAAAAATGTCGTTTGATGAATATTCGGAATTCTTATTCAAATCTTGTTATTTGGATTTAGACGATCCTGTTGCTAAATTGAAAGAACTTGATGCAAAACAAGAAGGCTGGGTAAAATATCTGGATAATGTAAAAACTCTTCATATTACGGGTGAAAAAACAGATATTAAGTTTAATGTAGAAGGCAGAAAATGGGTTAATTGCTCAGGCTTGAATAATTATCCCGATGGCGAGGTGTTTACATCTCCTGTCGAAGATGGTATTAATGGCGAAATTTATTTTGACCTTCCGCAAAATTACCGCGGCAATAGTGCAAAAGGTGTTTCTTTAACCTTGAAAGACGGAAAAATTATAGAAGCACATGCCGAGCAGGGAGAAGATTTTTTGAATGCAATGCTTGATATGGATGAAGGTTCCCGTTTTATCGGCGAAATTGCTATCGGTACAAATGACGAAATTCAAAATGTCACCGGTAATATTCTGTTTGATGAAAAAATCGGCGGCTCGATTCATATGGCAGCAGGTGCTTC
>CALUYV010000102.1 GCA_944325095.1 Candidatus Gastranaerophilales bacterium
AGCATAAGACCTCATCGAGAAAACCTATCGGTTTTATGAACAAATAACCATCTATACATTTAAATTATACACCTCTCCGGCTGGAGAGTTTTTTTTGCGGTTATAAATCAACATCTATTGTAAAATTATCCAGACAAATTTCCTGCAATAAAGCCATGTAAGCATTATAGTATATCTGCATTGCATCCAGAAATTCATTGAGGAGTTCCTGATGAGAATGTTCCACAACAATTAAATTGGTCAAAGAGGTTTTGCCCTTTTGGTATCTTTGCTTGGAAAGTTCAAGGATTTTTTTTGATTCATCCATAATATCTCTGTAATGTTCGACATTTTCCTGTGCCATAACAAATTTGTCATAATTTGTATGAATAACATTTTTGGTGATATTAATAATTGAATTATACTCAAGTTGTGATTTTTCATATTCCAGTTTTGCACTTTTAATTTCAGGTGTATATTGATACAGTGCAGGAATATCAAAACCAGCTCCGACAAAGGCGCCGCTTGTTCCGTCATGAGCAAACGCATAACCGCCTGATAAATACAGGTCAGGAATCCGCTGTCTTACAGCAACTTCAATTTCGCGTTTTGACTTTTCAACTTTATCTTCCGCCATTTTTATATCGTGGCGGTTATTAAGAGCAATTGATTCCAATTCCTTGTAGGCCGGCAGCTGCAATTGAGTAAAGAAAGCCTTATTAAAAACAGAATCTTCTTTTACATCGTATAACTCGGAATTATTTGCAAGGTTAAGAACTTTATTAAAATTATATTGAGCAGTACGAATATCTGCTTTTGCCTGATTTATTTTAACTAACTGCTTTTTACATTTCATATCTGCCTGTAATACATCAATTTCGTAGTTAGGAGAATCTTTCGGTGCTTTTTGGGCAATATCAAGAAGTTCGTCAAGCAAATCTTTGCGTTCCTGCAATATTTTTAATTCCGATTTTTTGACCAGAAGATTAAAATATGATGTTCTCACTCTGAGTTTGAGTTTAAATTCATAATCCTTAATTTTGTTTTCTGTGTATGATAATTCAGACAGTGCTGCTTTTTTTCTCGCACCTCGTTTTGTCACTTCAACAGGAAGAGTAATTCCAACCTGACTGGAATTCCCGCGGGCAATCGGGCCCATAAGAAGATTGGACTGGAACTGCGGATTTTTCAGAGCATTTGCTTTTTTTACCGCATATTGAGAAATTCCGAGATTTTTCCTCTGCTCCTGCAGTTCAATATTACCCTCAAGTGCAAGATTCATCGCTTCTTCGAGAGAAACCTTGTGCAAATCTGCGCTCATTCCTGATGTGGAATCTGCGCCGAGGGTCATTGTATTCATTCCGAAAGTGAATATTATTAATACTGTACAAAATAACTTCCGCATATTTTTTATTTTATGATAAAAAACAAAATCATGTTTAAAATTTTTTGTTATTATTTTATTTTTTGTAAGATATTAAACTTTGTAACAATTCAGCGAAGAAAAATTTACATACTAGCAAAATAAAATCTTTACGGGGTTATATTGATAAGGACTAGAAAAAAGAGAGGATAGTATGTTGATAACAAACGTAAATATCCATGACAGGAATATAAACAGCACCGGTAGGCAGACTTTTCCAAACGGCGGAAATTCTCTAACTAAACCGGCGGCAGATAAAAAGAAAACTAAAACAGATATAGTTGAGATAAAAAACAAGCCGAAAGAAAAATATAATGATCCGCTGCTCAACTGGCCGTTGCGGGGGCTTGCGTTCACGAACGATATCGGAGCTGTCATAATGGATATTGCGCCGACACTCGGAACAATATTATGGATACCGTCATTAATGTATTTCGGTGCGGATGTTTACGACAAATACAAATCTGATGAGCGAAAATATAATCCGGATGCAAAAAGAGGTTTTAAACAGGCAATCTTTCAATCTCTGGCATCAATAGTTATGCCGATTGTGCTTGTTCATAACGGACAAAAAGCGGCATCTATAATCGGTCAGGCTTTCAAACCTGGTTTATCTTTGCAGATGAAGCAGGAGGTTGAAAAATTTACCGTTAATCATTTAAAACGTCGCAGGCTTAAAGATTATGAAAACAATATAGATAAGTTCAAATCGGAATTTAATGAGCATTTGAAACATCATCTGCTTGATCAGGAAAAATCGTTTAAAACTAAAAATCCTTTTAAAATTCTAATGCGCTGGATTTTCAGTCCTAAACACGGTGAAAAAATAACCGATGAAAAATTGAAAAAGATTGAAAACTATACAAACAAAAACATTGATGAAATGTTTGCGATAAGAAAAGATTTGCTGGACGGTAAGAAGCCTCAAAGCATTTCAAATAAAATGATGAAATTTTACGAAAACACAAAGCGGAGTTTTTCAAAAGACCAGAACACAATAGAAGGTTATGTGGAAGATTCTATCAAAGCCCTGTTAAAACAAAGACAGCGCGACAGATTGTTCAAAACGAAGTTCCATGCATCGATTGGCGGGCTGGTGCTCCTCGGAATATCCGTTCCGTTTGTGGATAAATTTATAGAAAAACAAATTATGGAGAATCTTATAGAACCGTATATAGATAATATGGATTTTGGCGACACACGCAAAAAAGCAAAAGAAAAGATTTTGGAAAAACATTAAATTTGACAATTTTTGTTATTTATAATATTCTTGACAGGAAATTTAATATTTAAAAGTTTTCTAGGGTTCCGCAGAATAATTTGGACTGGACCGAGAGAAAACCCGCAGATTATGCGGACACGGAAGGATAAAAACCTGGGAGATAAAAATATCTCTCGGGTTTTATTGTATATTTAAAAGTTTGTACTAAAAACAGAAAGGAGAAATTATGCACTGGATGTATTTATTAATAGCGGGTATATTTGAAATAAGCTGGGCAGTAGGATTAAAATTTTCGCACGGATTTTCACAAATAATTCCGTCAATAATAACTGTAGTATGCATGATTTTGAGTTTTTATTTTCTTGCACTTGCTCTCAAAAATCTTCCTCTTGGCACGGCATACGCAATCTGGACAGGAATAGGCACAATCGGAACGGTAATTTTCGGAATACTGCTGTTTAAAGAACCTGTAACAGCAATGCGCATTGTCTGTATTGCGCTTATTATAAGCGGAATAACGGGGCTAAAACTCATTACCAATTAAAATTTGGCGGTTTATTTGCATATCAATTATAAAAATTAAAATCTTCAGGAAGTTCATCTTCTATTAGTTTAATAAAGTCGGAACACTTGTAACCGAATGCATTTGCGAGTTTCCATAATGTTGTAATTTTTGTATCTATCAGGCCTTTTTCCAGTCTTGAGAGCAAACCGTTACCAATATCATATTCATACGAAAAAGTATTTATACCTTTATTCATACCTAACCGTTTTGTATGTACAACTGCCCCCAGAACTTTTAGTAATTCTTTTTTCTTTATATTTTGAATGGAAATATCATCATCTTGCATATCATTTTATTTTAATGTAACATTGAACATGTTCTATTGATTATAGTCTATAGAGCATGTTCAATGGGATTAAGATTTTATGAAGAAGAGATACTTTATAGCACTTGGATTGGCATTGTGGGTATT
>CALUYV010000103.1 GCA_944325095.1 Candidatus Gastranaerophilales bacterium
GCGCTGGAAGCTGGATTCTTTTTGCAATGTAAACCATAAAAATTTATTTTATTATCTGCGGATAGATTTCATGGACATATTTCAAGTAATCATCCGGTGCAAATGTGCCGATTGCAAATTCTGCCCTGTTGAAGCCAAGCTGCTGCGCGCCCGGAACTTCTATCGGCGGGCCTGCAGGTGTTGAACGGGTTGTGTTTTTGGGATTTGAAATAACTCCGATACTTCTTAAAAGTGTTATCAAAATTGAGTTTTCTTTAACTTCATATTCTGTTAAGCCTTTTGTAAGAATTCCGACTCCCTGAGTGCCGACATAACGCTGCATAGGAGCAAAGTTTGTGCGGGTTTCTATGCCTTTTGTCTGCGGAAAATGCTGGCGGATATCATAATACGGGTCAAATGTTCTTTCAATTATAGAATCCATATCTTCAGAGTAAGTTTTAGTTACCGGATTAGGCAGAATAATTTTTGCCTGCCAGAGCATGTCTGTAAACTCATTATTCCATTCTATGCGGAAGTTCACAAGGCTTTGCGTTCTTGTCAGTATTATGTCAAAGAAAGAGGATTTTATTAAAAAAGCATCTTTATCTTCTATTTTTGTAATTTCAAAAAATTGCGCTGTTTCTCCTGAATCGTTTCTTAAAGGCCCGAAGTTATATGTATCTCCGAAATCCCTGCATCTGACAAAACTTATGCCGATACCGTTTATTGTAATTCTGTCGGCTGAAACATCCATGTTAACTTCAGGTTTTTCAGTGAGGCTTTTTTTCAGAGTATAAATATCTCTATAATTCTCGGTAACCGGTATTTTCTGCGTATCATAAAGAATTTTGCTGTCAAATCCGCGGGAAACAGAAATTATATCAAACCCTTTTTCAGGTTCGGTTGAGCGGAATTTATAACCGCTTTTCTTCACGAGTTTGTCTGCTTCCGGATAGTTAAGCCGCATTTCTTCAATAATTGTATCTGCAATTTGCAGGATTTTTTCGTATCTTGTATAGTTTTCAAGGTGAACCGCATCGGTCGAACATCCGCAAATGCTGTCGTGTGCCTGATTTTGGATTAGAAGTTTATAAGCATATTCAATTATTCCGTCATAATTTGCATTGAAATGTTTTTGGAGTTTGTCGGCCTGTTCCAGTCTGTAAGAAGCTTCGGCTCTATATTGTTTAAGCCGCATTCTGGCGGAATAACAGCCCGGAAGAATGAATGTTTTTGAATTATCCCTCAATTCGTCATTCCATTCAGGAATTTCTTTTCCGTCTGTATTCCTTATTGTCTGCCCGTTTTCATCCTTTGTTAAGCCGTCAAAAACGAGCCTGAAATATTCAAACGGGTTTGAAAGTCTTATTTCATAGGTGTTTTTACCATCTTTTGAGTTTTTTAAAATTTCATTTACTTTAGTTATTTGTTCTGCAATATCCGGTTCAATTCCAAGGTGGTCTGCGCCTATGGGCAGAAGAATATAATCTCCGGATTTTGCGGCGATTTTGTCAAGATTAACACGTAAATCTTCGGCTTTTTCTTTTATTGTTTTTTGCGCGGAAAAAGTGTCCATAAAATATCCGCGCACAAGGTTTACTGTATTTACGCCGTTAAAAATGAATTCTGAAGGCAAATCAGGCACTCCGCGCCATACCATGATTTTGTCAATTCCGTATTTTTTCATAATCGGCGGAATGTTTTTGCTGTGTCCGAATGTGTCGGCAAAATATCCTATGAAATCTTCACAGCCAAAAGACCTTGCAATTTTTAAGCCTATTTCAATGTTCTTTTCAAAAACTGTTCTGTCAGTCAGATACTCATCAATCAAACAGTAAAAAGGACCGATAAAAAGTTTTTTTTCTCCGATAAGGTTACGTACGAGGTGTGTTTTTTCAGGTCTGATTTCAAGGTAGTCAAGAAGGGCCGAAACCTGTCCGTCAAAGTAAAAAGACGGAATTTGCCCCTTAACAAGCATATCAAGAACATTATCAAAAACTCTCAAAAGACGGAGCCTGAAAACTTCAAATTCCCTGTACCATTCCCTGTCCCAGTGGGTGTGCAAATATGCAATGACTGTCTTTTTCATAATTTATTTTTAACATTTTAGATAATTCAGGGCAAATTTTTTACAATTTATCAATTTGTTTTAAAATTAATGGTAAAATTGAGTCTTTAAATATAGTATCTCTCTTGAACCATATTTGGGAATATGTCTTTACACCGCAATCCGGAATATATTCCTCAAAAATTATATTCGGATTAAGTTTTTCTTTTATATTTGTATAGTTGTCAACAAATGAAAATACTGCGAATTTGAAGGGCTTATTATTTCTCAATCTTTTTAAGGAATTGTATATGCTGCTAAGATCCTCAGGTGTAAAGTCGTTATTGAAGATAAATTGAAGATACACCAGTTCTTCTGCATTTTTTGATATTGTCAAAAAATTTTTGATACGTTTTTCGTAGCGTTTTTTCATTTGGGCAAGGGTTTCAAGGTCTGTGTCGTGTACGTAATTTATGTTATATTTATCATTTCTATAAATATATTTGTCGAATCCTTCTTCCTGAGTTGTCGCAAATTTGATGTTTTCTATATAATCATCAAAGTTATTTTCAAGAATTTGCGCGATACTGCTTGTCTTAGTTAAACATAAATCAAAAGGGCCGCTTAGTTCTCCTTCTTATTTTCTCGGTTTTATTCCGGCATGTGAAAGTCTGAATCTGGCATAGCAATTTGCGCCGAGGCTTATGTAGTAGTTCTTTTTCTTTTTTGCCGGCAGGCAAAAGCTCAGATAGCAATTAAATAAATAGCCGGAAATTCTGTTGTGTATTCTTGTAAAATTGAATACCTTTTGTGCTTTTTGAATATTTTTGAATGTTTTGTTTTTTGTTTCTTCTTCCAACATGATTATCCCTGTTTACAATGTTAAATTAGATTGATTATATTTAATTTAGTTTCATAATAATCAATATAATGATAATATTTTTGAAACAAAATGTCAAGACGATATAATTGTAGGTATGATTATTAACGACCTGAACGATTTTCAGCTTGTAAAGTATCTTTTAAACAAAGAATATATATTGCAGAAAACATTGAATGAAAAATTGAACGAGCGTTTGGGAAAAGAAACCAAGGCCTCAAATTTTTCCTGTAAACTCAAGCGTGAGCATTTGACTTTTAAAGAATTGAAGTTAATTTGCGATATTTTAGGCTATGATTTGATAGTAGAAAAACGTAAAAATTAAATATATTAAAACACAGGAGATTTAATAAAAACCTCCTGTGTTTTGTAATTTAGAAATTAGTAAGCCGGCAGACTTCTCCAGTAACCTCTGACTTCCGTGCCGTCGGATCTTGTGTAGGGTCTTACGTAAACGGTTCCGCCTCCAAAAATAGAAGAGGCTTCAAGTTCACCGCCTGTAGGAATTCCTATACTCTTTAACTGTGCCATAATAGCAGATTCGTTTGCGGAATATTCATCTCCGGACATTTGTCCGATGTCTTCGCGTGAAAAAATCCGCCCGTCGCCTGTAATCGGGTTAATAAA
>CALUYV010000104.1 GCA_944325095.1 Candidatus Gastranaerophilales bacterium
ATTGATACTGACGCTGATGATGACACCGATATTCCTGATGCGGGAGATTCTGACGATGATACGGAAGAGCCGCCGATTTCAGGTGATAATGATTCCGATACTGATGCAGATGATGATATTGATACAGGTGACACCGATACGGATGATGATGTTGAACCGCCTGTAACCGGCGACATTGACACGGATGCTGACGATGATACCGATATTCCTGATGTTGGCGATACAGATACGGATGATGATATTGAACCGCCTGTAACCGGTGATACGGATACGGATGCGGATGATGATACAGACATTCCTGATACCGGAGATACGGACATTGATACAGACGATGACTCTGATATACCTGATACGGGAGATACAGATGATGATACCGGTACTCCAGGACATGTGGATAAAGAAGAGTTCCTGCATCCGGAAGATACCAGCCAGATAGAGCCTCCAAAACCACTGTCTGTTGTTCCTGATATAGGTGCAAACTATGTTCTCCCTGATGAAGACATTGAGAATGACAGTGTAGTTAATACTAACGGTCTATTCGGAGATAATGATACTGACACGGATACAGATATAGAAGAAGATAATAAACAAACCGGCGGGTTGAGTAAAAAGAAGAAAAAATTCTTTTTCAGGTATAGATTTAAATAAAAATATTCGGCACATAAAAAAAAGGTGTCTGTTTTACCAAACACCTTAACCTCTAATATAATGTGTAAATATAAATATATACCCTTATGTTTCAAATAAACTGTGTAACCTTGACTGGATATCCTCTTCATCAAGTTCTTCAGTAATTTTATTCAAATCAATTGCCATTTGATAATAGTTTGCCGCATCATTTGTAAAGCCCATTTCCTGGCTTGCTCTTCCCGCATTAAAATATGCAAGCGTATAATTAGGATTCAATGCGATTGCTTCTTCAAAATATTCCAGAGCTTCTTCTGCATCCATAAGACCGTCAAGATACAGAATACCCAGATTATTTTGCGCATATTCATTATCAGGCTTTAATTCCACCGCTTTATGGTAGGCAACAAGAGCCTCTTCAAGGTAATCTTTTTCCCAGAGTGCAATACCTACTTTTGAATACGCACTGTATTCTTCAGGGTTTAATGTTATTGCATCACAGTATGATTTTATTGCCTTATCAAGATCGTATTCTGCCATATAAATATCCCCTAAAGCCACATATAAATCATAATTGGACGGATCAAGAATTATACCTGACTGATATGTTGATACAGCAGCCTCCATATTGCCTTTTTGCTCTGCGTATATAGAGCCGAGTGCCTGACATACAATTGAAGTCCATTCTGCATCAGGATTCAGCGAAATTGCTTTCTGGTAATGCTCTATTGCATCATCATACAACTCTGCTTTTGCATAAGCATACCCGAGTGAATTGTTAAAAAACGGATTTTCCGGTTCTCTATCTACCGCAAGTTTGAATGCACTGATTGAATTTAATTTATCTTCTTTAGACATATACAAATGTCCGAGTTCATAGTATATTTGCGCTGTATCTATATCAAATTCGAGCAGTCTTTCATAACAGTCAATGGCTTCTTCGGTATTTTCCGGGAAGTATGTCTGTAAAATTGTCGCTATTTTAACCAGAATTTCTCTATTTCTCGGATTTGCTTCCAAAACTTTTCTGTAACAATTTAATGTAGTATCTATATCCTTGTTTTTCAAAGCAAGATTTCCGAGTTTCTGGTAAAAATATTCACTGTTTGAAGTTTTTTCTATTGCAGATTTATATATTTTTTCCGCGGATTCATTCATATTAAATTTTTCCATAAATTTACCGACAGTATTATATGAAAAAATAGATATATCATTACTCATGTTTCTATAAAACATTTTCATTGTAGGCCTATCCCATGCCAGCATAATACTGCCGGTTATGAAATAATACAAAAAGCCGATGTAATCTTTGTACGATCCGCAGCGGGCATTAATTTTCTGCAAAAGAGATTGAGATAAAATCATTCTCGGTCGTCCGGAAGTTAATGGGCTCATTGAAATTGCAGATTTGTACTCCTTTTCTGCCGCCTCGTAATCCTGCGCCAGCTGCATGAAATATCCGGTATATAAATGAGCATCACGATTTTTCGGAGATAGAACAATTGCTGTTTTGCACTGTTCTATAGCAGTGCCCAAACTTATCTGACCCTGCTCCCACATTAAGGCTGCTAACCTGTAATAAGTTTCCGGAATCGTCGGATCATATTTAACGGCATCAACATAATGTTCTATTGCCTCTTCTAAATCGTTGTATCTTTGACCTATTAAATATTTTTCGTGGAAAACCCTTGCTTTTTCCAATGATTCTCTTGCTCTTTCCTTGTTTTCCACATTATCTGTGCCTATTAGAGGCATTAAAACTTGTTCTGACATTTTGAAGCTCCAATAAAAATATATATAAAGATTTACATGTAATGTCGGGGGTAAATTTTGAATCTTTAATTTTAAATTTGAAATCTCCTCCATAAGGAGGAGAAACCATAAAAAGACAAAAAAAGAGATACTTAACGGTATCTCTTTTTTTTATTAAAATAAATATAAACCTAATTGTTTCTGCTTGCGAATTTCATAAGCAGATTCAGAATTTCTATGTATAACCAGATAATAGTCACCATCAAAGAAAAGCCGAAATACCATTCATAGTTTTTATCAAGATTACCAGAATATCTTTCAATATCACTAAAATCTATAATGAGCCTGAATGCGGCAATAGTAATTACAACAAGGCTGAAAACAATACCGACAATACCGTTTGAAAACAGTCCCGGGATTTGAATATGGAAGAAATTTAAAATAAATTGAAGCAGATAAATCCCGAAAATTGCGAATACGGAATTGTAAACCACAGCGCGGAATTTATCCGTGCATTTGATAATTTTCATCGAATAAAGGAAAAACATGCCAAAAACGGTAAAAAATGTACCAACAGTGGCCTGAGCAACAATTCCCGGATAGAATTTGTTTGCAAGCACCGAAATATACCCCAGTGCAAGCCCTTCACAGAGAGCATATAAAGGTGTTGTGATAATTAAAAATTTATTTTTCGGCATGAAACAAATTGCAAAACACAAAATTAAACCGCCGAAAATTCCGACATAATACAACAGGCTTGCCTTATCCGCAAATCCTGCAAGCTGCAGATACCAGGTATAAGCAAAAGTGCACATCGTAAACAATCCGAGAATTATTGTTTTTAAAGTAGTACCGCCCATGCTCATTGCATGTTCATTTTCAAGAGAATTAAATGAACTCTTGATAAAGGATTCTTTTAAAGTTGGGTTTAACATAATATAAAACTCCTTTCCCTAAAAATTCAAAATTAGTCTGTACAATAAGCAATATAACATATAAACCGAAAATCTCAATTATCCGGATAAAAATAAAAAAAAGACTTTACAATAAAAAATGTTTGTTATATACTGGAGCAGTAATCCTCAGTAGCTCAATGGCGGAGCATTCGACTGTTAATCGAAGGGTTGCTGGTTCGAGTCCAGCCTGGGGAG
>CALUYV010000105.1 GCA_944325095.1 Candidatus Gastranaerophilales bacterium
CTTTTTGTCACTCTGAACTTGATTCAGAGTCGCATAGTTGGACAAATTGCAAAGGTCGAAATAATTTTAAAACCCTCGATACTCGTAGGGGACTCCGTGTCAAATTTGGATTATTCGGGCGGTCTGAAAATTCATCGTTTTCCTCCACCTTACGGGCTTGGTTCGCTATCGCTCACACATCGCCCTACCGAAAATCCAACCGGTATGACGCATTGGAAACAAATCCCTTACGGGGTGGTGAACTGTTTTGGAACTCTCTACTGAATTTCTAACTTTTACCTGCGGTTCAAATTAAAAATCTGCCCTTTCGCAAGGAAAGAGCAGATAAAATTTACATAATATTTTGTTTATAACCAGCAATTTATTCTCCGCAGGCTGCTGTATAAACTAAACTTCCCGGCTGGACAACAACAAATCCGTCACCTTCAAATTTCATCTGGATTGAATCTCCGCTGCCTCTGCCCAGTAATGTTTTTACGGAAATATCTGTTTTAAATCCGGTTTTTAGGTTTGCAGACCACGCAATTGTTGCAGATGGATCTGTCATTACCGGTTTGTCCGGTGTAACTTTCAGGGTTAACGGTTCATACATTGTCGTAATTGCAAGCATTCCTTCGCCTTTTATTTCAATGTTTGTCAGACCGCCTGCCATCATTGATGATAGTTTCATGAGTTTAATATCCCATTTTAGTGATGGTTCAAAGGCAAGAACATTTGAGCCGTTAACTATCAAACTTTCCCCTTTAAGATTCAATATGGAAATCTTTTTGCCTTCATCTGCAATATAGAGTTTTCCGGTTCCTTTTGCTTTTACAAGGTTTCCGCTTTCTCCGGTTACAAATCTTTTTACAACTGTTTTTACCCCGTGTTCAAATAAATCTTCCATTGTGAATTTTATATTACCTGTGTAGGCAATCATTGCACCTTTTTTTATCCAGGCAAGATTATCGGATAAGTTTATTTCCATAATACGCGGAGTTTCCTGCTCGAAAAATCCTTCGTTTTTATCCTGCTGTGCTGTTGAATTTACAAAATCTTCAAGACTGTATCTTGTAATTGTTTCTGTCATATAATCCTCCTTTTGTGTATTCTTAATTATATCAAAAGACTGTATTCGGGTCAATTTTAATTTCTTTTTCGGTTAATTTAACTTTGTAAATTTTTGTAAAGAAATAGCAAAATAATTTTTTAGTACTTTTTATAATTGATAATTTTTATTATAGTGGAAGTTGTAACGGTAAGGAGATTTTCATGCATATATCATCTATAGGTTGTCAGTCATTTACAGGGTTAATTCATTTCAATAATATTGCTATTAATCCAAATCAAATTGTGAGTATTCAATCTGTCGGAAGCGGAGAAAACTCTACAAATGCACACTACAAAAGTACTTATGAATTTACAACATCTGACGGCAGGGCATATCGTTTTGATGGTGTTCCGGGTTTTGATTCGTATGTAAATAAGGCTATGTCAAATACGAAAGATGCACCGTATTTGACTTCTGATGTTGTTGAAATTTCAGGCGGAAAAGAAGAATAATTTATCCGGATTCAGGTTAACGAAATTATTTTTTTCTGAAAGTCTGTTTATTTTGATATTTTGTCATACATTTCCAGCATATCGCCGAAGTCAAAAGGTTCAAAAATCTCCTTTGTTCTGCTTGTAGAATTTTTGCCGAGGGAAATTTCAAAAAGTTCACGGCAGATTTCAAATTTCTCGTTGAGTTTCATCTCGTTAAACCGGCGGCAAAACTCATCTCGGTTTGCGATTTTAGGTTTTAGTGTTTTTTGCAGGGCTTCCTGCCGTGCAATGTTGCTGTATTTATAAATAGCGGTATTTTTAACATATTTTATGAAATCCTCAGGCAGGTTGTTAAGAAGAATTTTTCCTGCACGAAGTTTCTCAACAAACAGGCAGGCTCTGAATACATATTGTTTTTCCCAGTATTCCCGGGTTTTTGATGCAAGATCTATATTGAATTGTGCGGCTTTTATCCAACTTTTTCCATCGTAGGAAAGGTTTTTTTCATACTGTGCTATTTTGTCAGGTGAAGCGATTTGTGCGGATAACTCTTCAGCAGTTGAAATACAATATTTTAAAAACGGAAGGCTTAGAGATTCGGGATAATGCATTCCGGACATATTGATAATTCTCTGATTAACGGTATGTGCAAGGTAAAGTGACGGATTATGTTTTGAATCTTCAGTAATACAAATAAGTCCGTCGCAGTCGCTGCCGGGAAGTGCTTTTCGTCTGCCGATTGAGTTATTTATGTCGTATCCGACAAATAAAGGTTTGCTGTCTTCTAACTCACAGCCTTTTTCAAAATTTGTCAGTATTTCGTTTTCAATTTTTTTACTCACTGCTTCTAAGTCAGGAAAACCTGTCATTTCACAATATTCTTTTACGAATGCTCTTTTTTCAAGAGGGGAGAGTTTTTTTAATTTTTCAATGTATTTCTCGCTTTCCGGATTCAGAATACATGTTCTTGAATCCTGAGCATCTTCCCAGATATGAGATTTGATTTTAGCAGATTCTTGCAGCCAGTTTCTGCATTTTGTGAGTATTTCTTCCGGGATTGGCTGGCGGTAGTTTTTGTTGAATTTTTTTATGCTTGAATATCCCCAAACCGCAAGCCCTGCCAAACTTCCCGCTAATGCAATATATGAGCCTGCTTTTATCAGTTTTTGCTGTGTTTCGTTTTTGTTTTGCTGCTGATTAGCCGGTGCTGCCGCCGGAATGAAATATTGTTTTTTTATATTCTCTATCTTTTGTATCATTAAACCCCTTTGTTATTTTTAACTTCTTTTAAATTTGAATATTTCTGAAAATATGAATTTTATAATATCTAATCTGCTGGATTTATCGGGACAGATATCAGCTTTAGCAGGCGAAGATCCAAACTCTCTGCATATCGGCGGTCGATGTTCATAGACGCTGCAGCGGGCTTTTTCTGTAATAAACGGGCAGTAGTTATATATTTTCTGTGCTTCATATCTGTTCAAAAGATTGTAGATATCATCCATACTTTTTAGTTCAAGCTGCTCCATCATTTCTTTTGAAATTCCATAGAGTTTTTCGCCGGTATCTCTATTGATATGGACAATTTGAATAGGCCGGGTGCTGTAAACGATTGAATTAAAATTATCTTTCGGATCGTTTACCCCGATATTCAGCCCGCCATATACCGGACGCTGTATTCTTGATTGGAACTTTTCAATAAAACCTTCAGGCAAAGGAGCATTTACGCAGCAACGTGCTCTGCATTTAGGAATAAAACATTTGTCCGGATTTTTAAAATATCGTGTTATTTTATTATAAATTTTCATGCTTATATTAAATCCGGACAAAAAATTTTTTGCTAGTTAAAGTTATAATTTTTTTGATTTTAA
>CALUYV010000106.1 GCA_944325095.1 Candidatus Gastranaerophilales bacterium
AATGCCAATGCGGTTAATAACATCCTGCTATTCTGCTTATTGTTCATAAATACTCTTTTCTTCTTTAATACCGTTCCGGTCCTACCATAATAAGTGCCACACTGTAATCATTTTGTTATTTCAATAATACATAACTGGCAAAAAAATATTAACATAAATGCATCCTTTTTGCAATATTGTTAACATATATACATCAAAAAAATTAGACTATAACTATTTTTATACAAAAAAATAAGTATTGTTCTTATAATTTTAATCCATATTTATATTTAATATTATTTCAATTTTTATTATTTTTAAACACCACATAATGATTATTATGTGGTGTTAATTTACACCGGTAAAAATTTTACAACGGCATTTTTATTTTTTATTTAAACGGATTTCCCCATTTCGTAAGCTTCAGATAATGCTTCGCTTCCTTCAACATCTCCTATGCCTTCAGCGCCAAGAGCTTTCACAACACCTTTGAGGGAACTTCTGTCAAAACAGTCAATCCAGCCCTGAAGCCCTTTAATTGCACCGTCCATCGAGTATTCACCCGTATCGGCTGCGGAGGCAAGAAGGTAAATGTCCGTAAATTTGTAATCAGTTCCGAAGAGCGGGTTCGATCTGTCCAGAAGAGTCTTCATCTGTCCGCACATTTCATAATAATATATCGGGGTTGCAAAAACGATTACGTCAGCAGTTTTCATCTTGCCGACTATCGCATTTGCGTCGTCGTCTATTACGCAGTGGCGAATTCTCTGGCAGGCAAGACAGCCTTTGCAAAATCTTATATTCTTGTCATAAAGATACTCCATTTCAACCTGATTGCCCGCTTCTTCAGCACCTCTTGCAAATTCCTGCGCAAGTCTGTTTGAGTTGCCGTCTTTTCGTAAACTTGTTCCGATAATTAGGATTTTTTTTGACATAATATTTCCTTTCTTTTTATCTTAAAGCTAATTATACCGCTTCAAGCGCAAAATGATTTTGAATACAATCTAAAATCGTCTTTGCATATTCTTCATGCTTGCCGTAAAAAATGTGCGACGCTCCGGGAATGACTATCACCTGATTTTCATTCGGATGTTTGCAGTTAGAATTTATCTTGCGCATAAATTCACCCGCATCACCGCCGGCTACACTGTCTTTTTCGCCAATAATAAACGAACCTTGCGGACGGATTGAATATAATGATTTTGTTTCGCCTTCCCCGCTTAAAACAGGACAGTTCTTGAGGTTTTCAGCATTGTAAAACCCCAGTACCGTGTTTGCGCTCATCGGTGAAAATCCGCCGAACAAATAGGGCATTATATCATTGCCTCTGCCTTCCTCCACAAACTTTTGGGCAGATTCAAGATAGTAATCTTTCTCTGGCATTAGGCTCCACCAGTAACTTAAATCTATCGGCGAACTGACAATAAAATAGTCTACAAAATCATCCGGTGTATTTCCTAAATAATGTATAAGTTTGTTTGAGCCTAACGAATGCCCTGCAAGAATTATGTTCTTAAAACCTTGAGATTTTGCGTATTTTACGTAAGTTTCAACATCTTCATACACTGCTTCAAATTCATCAAACACAACTCCCGTGTACCTTTGTTTGTGTATCGAAAAATCAGAATATGCTATGCACGAAAATGAATCCATTGTATGAGCAATTATGCAGGCAATATTATTCCGGCTCAACAATTCTCCGGTCGAGGTCAGAAGATCATTCTGAAATACGTTGCTGCAAATTCCTGTGAGCATTACAACAACCGTGTCCATAGTATTGTCCCCAAACATTGCGCCTTTCAATTCCAGCCCGCGCGGGGTAACTACTCTTAGTATTTCCATTCTTTATTCTCCTTTTACCGTTTGTTCCAGATTAAATATAAGATAATCCAGATAATCTATTTGCTTCTGGCTCCTGTGAAGTGAGTCAAGAAGATTTTTCCTTTGCAAAAACAGAAGTTTTAACTGTCCTTTTTTGTCATTCCGCCCCTCCAGTTTGAAAAAAGTCTCGATTAACTCCGGCGGACAGTCTGCATCTTGTAAATTCTGTATAATTTTTTCGGCTTCAGGCTGCAAAATTGTTCTCCTTTTTATTTATTATTTACTATGGATTTAAAAATAGCAAATACTTATATTACATAATAAACTATGCTTGACAGGCATAAAATAATTTTATAAAATTCTCTTATGGAAATTCGTGTTCTAAAATATTTTCTTGCCGTCGCAAGGGAAGGCAGTATTACAGGCGCTGCAAATTCTCTGCACCTGACACAACCCACCCTTACAAGACAAATTCAGGATCTCGAAAAAGAACTCGGTCAGAAACTTCTGATACGAGGCAAACACAAGGTTTCCCTTACTCCGGAAGGAATGATTTTAAGAAAACGTGCCGAAGAAATTATTCAGATGGTTGACAAGACAGAAGAAGAATTCAAATCAATCAGCGACGTTATTGCAGGCGATATCTACATAGGATGCGGAGAAACCGATTCAATGAAATACATAGCCGAAGTTATGAAAGATATTCAATCCGAGTATCCTGCCGTTAAATTTCACATCCACAGCGGCAACGCTGAAGACGTTATAGAAAAACTTGATAAAGGACTTCTGGATTTCGGAATTCTTATCCAGCCGATTGACCTTTCAAAGTATGACAATCTTACCCTGCCGGAAAAAGATGTCTGGGGTGTGATTATGCGCTCTGACAGCCCGCTTGCAGGTAAAGACCGCATAAAACTTCACGACCTTCTTAACGTCCCGCTCATCGCTTCAAGGCAAATGTCAAAAAAATACTCTGCCGACAGCGGATTTCTCGACTGGTTCGGCGAAGAGTTTGACAATCTTAATATAACGGCAACTTACAACCTTGTATACAATGCCGCAATTATGGTAAGAGCCGGAATGGGTTATGCCATTACTTTAGACAAACTTATAAATACCTCAAAGTCTGACGGTATAGTTTTCCGCCCGCTAGAACCAAAGCTTGAATCAGGACTCGATATTGTCTGGAAAAAATATCAGGTGTTCTCGCCCGCAGGCAAAATTTTTCTCGAAAAATTACAAAAAAAATTTCAATAACCCATGTTGCATTTGATTTGTTTTATAATAAAATCGATTATGTGAGTAAAATTCAGCAATAAAATCCCCCGAAAAATGAAAGTTCAGAATATACAATTTAGTGCAAACAACAAAAATCTTTATACAAATATCCCCAAAACACAGGTGCCAAACCCTTACAAAAAAAGCCTTCAAACAGCAGGCGCGTGGCTCGGTTTCGGCGTCGGGCTTGATTTTGTCTGCCACAAAATTGCTGTTTTCAAATCTCCGGTTAAAAACTCATTTTTCATAAACGGACTCCTAGCCCTTGGTGCCGGCAT
>CALUYV010000107.1 GCA_944325095.1 Candidatus Gastranaerophilales bacterium
TTTATATTTTTGTTGAAATTCTTGTCTTTTTATAATAATTTTTAGTTATGGCAAGACTAATCGGAATATCGGATATTCACGGAGAACTGGAAAAACTTTGCAGGGTCTTAGAAAAAGTTAATCCTCAAAAAGACGATACTATTGTTTTTATGGGGGATTACATAGACAGGGGCGCAAAGTCTAAAGAAGTTGTTCAAAAAATTATTGATATGGAAAATATCTGCAATTGTGTTTATCTGATAGGATCTCATGAATATGCGCTTCTGCATGCTGATACGGATGATTATTATCACTATCTGTTCTGGAATTACGGCGGAGTGCAGACGGTTGAAAGTTACGGAAGTTTTGATAATATTTTGAAAGTCCACGGGGATTTTTTCAGAAGCCTTAAATTCTATTACATAAACGGCAGATATTTATTTGTTCATGCCGGACTTCGTGACGGGGTTCCGCTTGAGAGCCAGAACGAAGTTGATATGGTATATATAAGAAGGGAATTCTACGAAAAACCGCACCATTTTCCTTACAAAATAATCTTCGGGCACACGGAATTTGACAAACCGCTTGTGCAGAATGACAAAATTTGCATTGACACAGGCTGCGGCAAGTACAAAAATTCTCCGCTTACTGCCATAGTCTTGGAAAACGGAACTGAAACGTTTGTCAACTCGTTTTAAAAGGGATGTATATAGCAAATTCCACCAAAAATTTTCAAAACAGCGTCATACTGAGCGTTAGCGAAGTATCTCAATAAAAAAGATTCTTCGGACTAAAGTCCTCAGAATGACGGGCTTTTATTGTATCTGCGGAATTTGCTATATATGTCCCGTTTAAAATCCGGAGATTTTTATGTTACAGCATTATCTCTGATTTGTTGTTTAATATCTGCGAACCAATCCGGATTTTCTTGAACTTCTTTAATATCATCTTTCAATTTTCTGAAATAACATTTGCCGCTAACATCACATTCTGCCCCGATTCCGGCAATAATCGCTTCCTGTTCTGTTGTATTGTTTAAATATTTGCCCGCATTTATAGTTCCGTCAGGATTATAATAATCGCATGCTGTCAGAGTTTTGAAATACTCCTGTACAAGTTCGTTTCCTTTTGAGGTTTCTTTTACCGGCCCCCATAATCTGATTACGTTTTTTCTGAGTGTATTTAACTGATCTTTGTATTCCTGCAAATTTGATTCTATAAATTTTTCGTATTCTTTCGGGTTGTTTTCAGATAAAGCTTTCAGCTTTAACAATTCCTGAATTTGCTGCGGAGATTCGCCGCACTTCATAATAACCTCCGCCGGAACAGAAAGCAGCACATCATAAAATTGTTTTTCCTTTTGTACCATAAAATTTGTATAAAGTTCAACAGCCTTTTCGCCTAAAGTTTCGTGGCTCAATATTTTTAAATTCTGTATGCAGTGTTGAAACTCATGTCTTAAAGCTCCAAAAATTTGAGTTTTGTTTAAGTTTTTGGTTGCTTCGGGATTTGTATTAATACTTATACGATGCTCATTACTAATATAACGCATTACAGATCCGGTAAAATAATCCGCACTTAAGCCGGGACGAATTTCATCTGACAGCCCTAATTTTTTGCATAATAAGTTATAAGCTGAAATATAAAAATCTTCATCTTCCTGCGCAAACAGGTTATCAATTTCGGCTTTTGTCAGACCTGTACGCATAGTAGTGCTGACTAAGTAAGTTTTGAACATTTCTACATCTTCAGACGTCATTTTTTCAAAAACAGGTTTTGCATTTTGCACGGCTTTTTGGGCAGTTTTGTTAATTGAGCCTGCATTATTTGTAACTATTCCGTAAAATTTTGCAACAGCGGGGTTAATCCACATAAAAAAACCTTTCTGATTATTTTTAAATTCAAACACAGAAAAAATTGCGCTGTAAATTGCAAATTTTAAGATATTTTAACTAAAATTGAATAAATTTATATCCTCTTTTCGGAGAAGAAGTTTGAATTTGAACAGCAGGCTGCGTGTTATTTTTAGCAGGCTGTTCATATTTTATTTTTACATTTGAGGAAGGCAAAGCCTGAAGACCCTGTTTGCCGGAACTTACGGTTCCTCTTGGAACATTAAAGGCATCCTCAAAAGCTGTTTCAAACTTTTGTCTGCTTCCGTCTATTTTATAAAATTTTCCGTTTGTCTGATTTGTAAGACATTTTAAAGTATTATCCGAACCCAATTGAACAACATCAATCTGAATATCCGGACGACTTTTAACTATTGATCTTATGTAAGCACAAGGGTCACCGTTACATGTGTCATAACCGTCTGTTACAAGAATTATCTTTTTTCTCTGCACCGGAGCCGCTTTATTGTCTGGCGTAAAAATCTGGACACCTTTTAAATCTTTATTTACGGTTTCTCTGAGTGCAAACTCTAAAGGTGTTGAGCCTCCCGTTTTAGCTTTTTGCAAAGCATCAATAAGTTTTGCTTCATTGTTCTTTTTAAAATATACGGCAAGACGTGTGGCTTTGCAGGAATCTGTATACGCAAAAGATGAAGTCAGCGAATTGTATTCACCGAATACCCTGAGCGCTACGGCCGATGTATCGGGAATTTTCGGCAATATATAAATCAAAGTTTCTTTTGCAATTTCAATCCACTTATCCATACTGCCGGAATAATCAACAAGAAGTTCAATTGCCTGCCCCTGAATTTTGGCATTTTTCGGACTTTGAACTATTTCTATCTGCTTATAAGTTGTCGGAGTGTAAACGTTATACTGACCCGCGAAAACAAATGCCTGAGTCAACAGAATTAATAACGCTGATAAAAAAAGAGTTTTCTTCAAAGTTTCACCTGCCTTATGTGCCATTATAAACAACATTAACAACTATTGCAATCTTAATTAGTCATTATAGTTTACAAATTTATAATTTGAGGCAAGCGGCTGTTTGTTTGCACATTTTTTAATACGTTTCGGCCTGATAATTTTTTCGTTATAACTTCTGACATTCAAACTGCCTGTATTTGCTTTTTTAGAATCAAAATTTTTAGCCCTTGATACTGTTCCGGCCGGAACATTAAATGAATTTTCAAAAGCTGTTTCGAATTTTTGTTTGCTTCCGTCGACCTTGTGGAATGTACCGCCGGTCGCTTCAGCTAGACAGGCAAGCTTTTCACTGTTTCCAAGTTGAATAACGTCTATTTTAATATCCTTCCGTCTTTGCATAACTTCTCTTATATAAGCGCAGGGATCCCCTCCGCAATTTTCACCGCCGTCTGTAACAAGAATTATTTTTTTCTTTTTTCTTGTTGTATTGCTGTCAAAAACATTCACATTCTTTAAATCTTCATCAATTGTCTGCTGCAAGCCGTAAACAAGCGG
>CALUYV010000108.1 GCA_944325095.1 Candidatus Gastranaerophilales bacterium
AACAAGTCCGGCGGAAAGAAAACTACACCTGTTTATATTCCCGAAGCCAAATACCTGACAAGTTTGTGCAAATCTCGTCCCCAGCACCCGTTCCAATTTTGAAGAATAATATCTGCCGGTGTTTTTCCGTAAAATGTAAGTTCTTTTATCGGCTCTAAATATTTTTCCTCGCCTGTTTTCAGTGATTTTAAACCTTTTTCGGCAATTTTAAGAATTTCTACAGCATAATCACCTATAGTATTATTGCGGATTTTACTGTCAAGAGTATTTTTCGGCACATTGTAACGCAATTCGGAAAAATCTTTATACTGAAGGCTTTTCAGCAGTTCTTCACATTCATCCATTCCGGAAGAACCGTACATTATACCTTTATATATCGCAGGAATAGAATATTTTAACTGTCCGCCGACACAGTCATGATTGCGGATTTCAATAAAGTTTCTTATTCGAACCTCAGGGAAACATAAATTTGCCTGCAGTTCATAATCATCGACAGTTGCAAAATAATCATCCCAGCCGCTGTTCATATATTCTTCAAAAGTTATATCCCCGTTTATAAAAACAGGATTATTATCTTTGTTAACAAATATCATAGGAACTTTTAATACATAATCAATATAATCTTCAAAAGAAAATTGTTCACTGATTTTGCCGGCAAAACCGCATCTGTCATTATCGGTATTTAACCAGCTTAATGCTCTGAAAGATTTGTAGCCGGTATCAACTCCGCCTCTTATCGGAGAATTTGCAAACATAGCAGTCATAAAAGGAGAAAGTTTATTTGCAAGTTTATATTTGCGCATTGCATCTTCTTCCGAGGAAAAATCAATACAGCACTGAATCCCGGCTGTTTCCCGCATCATAACATCTGACAGTATTCCCCACAAATACCTTGCCATAAGTTTGTATCTTTTTTTAGGTATAAGATGAATACACTTATGCGTCGAATACGGAGAAACCCCGTAATCAAGCATTACAATACCTTTACTATCTGCAATAGGTTTAAGACCTTCATTTATTCTATTAATCTTGTTTTCCAACTCAAAAATAGTTTTTTCGGGCTTGGTGCTTATTTCCATCTGGCAGCCCGGTTCAAGAGTAAATGTATCATGCCCTTTTTTCAAACCTATAATATTATCCGCCTCAGTAATATAATCCCATGTTTCTTCATGAGCATATTTTTCCAGAAGGTTTTTAATACCGTATTCTTCCCAGTAATCAACAGAGCACATAGAACCGGCATGAACAGGCAGCCTCTCATATTCTAACCCTATTTTAAAATCGTCAGGCTTTGTATAACCTTTTGTATAGAGTTTTAATAAATCGCTTTTATCAATTTTTTGTTCTGTTTTTAGCATGCTCCGCCCCTTTGTTATTCATTTATTATACATTATTTAAAATATCAAATAAAACTTTGTAAACATTTCCCCAAGTGTGTTATTATATATATCAAGATGAATTATTACGAACGAGCAAAATTTTTCAGAACAAAAAAACGGCTGGGTCAGAATTTTTTGACCGACGGTGAAGTTATACAGGATATAATTGAATATGCGGATATTTCACCTGATGATGTTATTGTTGAAATCGGCCCGGGAGTCGGTTTTGTAACAGAACAACTGGTAAAATATGCCCGAAAAGTAATTGCCGTTGAACTTGACGAAGAAGCAATAAAAGAACTCAAAAAACTAAATGCACCAAATCTTGAAATTATACACAATGATATTTTAAAAACAGATTTATCGGAATTGTCGGAAAAAGAATTTAAAGTAGTTGCAAATATTCCATATTATATTACAAGCCCGATTATTGCCCATCTGCTTGGCGAAATTGATGATTTAAACAACAAAAACCGCTCCAAAATCAGCGAAATAATCCTTATGGTGCAGGAAGAAGTAGCACACAGAATGTGCGCCGATGAAAATTCACCTGCCAAACAGTACGGCTTGCTGACAATACTTTCTCAATTCTGGGCTGATGTAGAAATTTTGAGAACGGTAGGACGAAAATCTTTTTACCCTTCACCAAAAGTAAATTCGGCAATTGTAAGACTAAAAGTCTTGAAAGAACCAAGACTCAAACTTTCTGATTATTCACATTTCAAAAGAACAATCAAAGCAAGTTTTGCACAGCGCAGAAAAAACCTGAAAAACTGCCTGCTAAACGGCGGATTTTTGCGGGAAAACATTATGACGGCATTTAAAAAACTGAATATAGATGAAAATATCCGAGGGGAAAAATTATCCATTGAAAAGTTCGGACAGTTATCCGAGGCACTGCTGGAGGCTGAAAAGTGAAATCTATCAAAGTACAATGCCCTGCAAAAATCAATTTGACCCTGAAAGTAGTAAACAAACGGCCTGACGGATACCATAATATTGACAGTATTATGCAGACAATAAATTTGTATGATTATCTTACAATATCTGTTTCAACTTCAACAAAATTTGAGATAGAATTGAGCGGAAACAGTCCGGAAATTCCTTACGATAACAGGAATTTAGTATATAAAGCAGCAGAACTGTTTTTTAAAAATTATCCTGCCGGTTCACAAAAAATTTGCATAAATATAGAAAAAAATATCCCGATTGCAGCAGGACTTGCCGGCGGAAGCACAGATGCCGCAGGAACTTTGTACGGGCTTAATAAAATATATAATGAAGTTTATTCGACTTCGGAACTGCACGAATTGTGCGCAAAACTCGGTTCTGATTTGAATGTATGCTTAACAGGCGGCTGCCTGAAAACAAGCGGACGGGGAGAAATTATTGTTCCTGTTGAGTACAAAAGTTATAATGTTCGATTGATAAAACCGGTAGGTCTTGGAATTTCTGCCAAAGAGGCATATACAAAATTTTCTTCAAAAATAGAAAATAATGAAGATTTAGATTCAAGAAATGAATATGTAAATGACCTTGAATGGGCAATAATAAACGATTACCCCCGGTTAAAACACATAAAAGAAAAATATAAAACCTCTGTAATGACCGGCTCCGGCTCGACATATTTTTCACTCGAAGAAGACTTTGCTTCCGAAGAAAGATACTGGGTTAATAATACTCTTCATACTACAGAATTTGGGGTTTCAGTTTGCTAAAACTTTCGTTCAGGAAGGCTTGCCGGCTATTTTAGATTTCGATTAGAAATTTTCTTCTTTTTCTAATAGTAAATTAAATAAATCACAATATAAATTATCTGCATTTTTAACAATGTATTGCAAACCCGGTGTAATGTTCCTTAACTCTTCTATTTCCTGCTGTCCGCTGCAAAAATAATTTAATATGACAGCCAGATGGTAGATTTTTTCTGCCTGATTTATATATTTCTCCAATTTATTCTG
>CALUYV010000109.1 GCA_944325095.1 Candidatus Gastranaerophilales bacterium
CGGGAACGACGAGGCTCGAACTCGCGACCTCATGCGTGACAGGCATGCGCTCTAACCAAACTGAGCTACGCTCCCATCTGTTTGAGTTACTCCTTCATTATATATGCTGAAAAAAAAATTGCAATACTTTTTTGCACTATATACCTCTTTTAATTTCTTTTAATAATATTTCCATCTATTCTTGAAATCTATAAGCATCATGTTATAAATAAATTGCTATTATATTCCGGAATAACATGTGCGGTATATCTATGATTCATCGTATCTTGCTGCTTTTTTATAATATTGCCGCCATTTTATTATTGTAAATTATTGTAATTTTCATACGAATAATATTAAATTTATTTTTTATGGGTTTTATATACAATATGGAAATTCATAGTAGTTACAATATCTCTTTTACAGCCAGATGTCCGCAAATCCGTGATGCAGACTGGGTTTGCAGGACAATTAATAATACTTTGCCTCACACCTCATCAACAAAATTATTTCCCGTATATAAGAAAATACTATCAAAGTACCTGAAACCTTATGCTTCTGTTGTTCCAAAAGATACAATTGAACTTTCCGAACTGCTTGACTGGATGATTTTGGATAAAACTGATTTTAAAAAATTAACCCCGGTTGGGAATATAATGCACAAACTTCATTACTTTTTTATGCCAAGTAACAAAAAGCATCTGCAAAATCTCCTGATAGCAATAAGAAAAAACATACACCAACTGGGTAACAACCGTGAAAAGTGTATGGGAGCAATTCCACCGGTTTATAAATGTCTTAAAATGCTTGAAGTTTACAAGCAGGGGAATTGTTTTGAAAATGCCAAAATCGCTGAACTAATTTTGAAAATGAACGGAATAAAAAACGCTTATACAGTATTTCTTAAAAAGAACAACCACTATATTGACCACAACTTCTGTCTGTTCAACAAGGATAACGGTTTGAACTACCAGGCAAAAGACAATAACACTTTTACTATTGACCCGTGGGACAAAAAAACTATTATTATTGATCCCTGGTGTAATAAGGCAGATTTTATAGATAATATGATGATTTTATATGAAAATAGAATGAAAAATCACTTTAATATAGACAGAAAACAAAATTTAACTTTTGAAATTCATGATATTATCAATTTAAGTGAAAAAGACTTAGGAGAATTAAGAGAAAAATTTCCGCAATTTGTTTATAAAAACTCTAAACGCAAATTTATGGATAAATAAAAAGCCTTGATACTAAATCAAGGCTTATAAAATGAATTGTAAAAACTAAATTTTTAGTCTGCGTACAACGGTGCCAATTTCTTAGATTGCTGCGGAATTACTCCTTCTTCAATTGACATATATACGCGGTAATCAATTTCTGAGAAGCAGTTATCAATGCTTTCGATTTCTTTCAATTTAGCATCATCAATATTACCGCTCTCAATCATATCCGCAATAAAACTGAATCTGTCAACATGCTCTCTAAATCTGTCTGTTGCATAATCTTTTGCCTGCCATGTTGTAATCAAGAACGGCCAATCTGAACTTTGCAGCAACAGATTTTCTCTAGCCAGTTGATTCAATGCTCTATGCAGCAGTTTATCTTCAGGTATTGTCGGATATTTATCCGCAATTTTTGTAATTCTCTTTTCACAAGCGTGAATAATAGGCCACATCCATTCTGTCAGGTGGTTATTCCATACATAGAAGTGTCCGCCCTGTCCCCATGAAGATTCAGGAATTTGTATTGCCTCAACAGGCGGATGAGAATGGAGGTATTCACCGGCAGTCATTCTTTCAACCTGCGGAAGGTACTGATGGAATTTTCTGATAACCTGTTTAATAAATTCAACACCTTCAAACCACCAGTGTCCGAACAACTCTGTATCAAATGATACCATTACCAGACCTTCTTTTCCGTTATGAGCCATTTTGTAATCATTCAGCAGGTGGTAAATCAATGTTGTATAGTGATCTGAATTTTCGTTAATCTTATTCAGCGCAAGCACCGGATCATAAAGCATTTTATCGCCTAAATCGGTTTTTGGAGAGGTAATTCTCCAATAGTGCATGCCTGATTTGTCATCTTTTTTGTGAAATTCTCTGAAACAGCCATCGCCAGGATAACCGTCAGCAGCAGACCAAACCTGATAACCTGCTCTGTCGTTTCTTCCCATAACAGCAACTTGCGCATCAGGAAGCCAGTATGCAGAATATGTATCATATCCGGTCGGCTCACGTTCAGGAAGCGGAATATACTCAATATTTCCGTAAATACCTACAACACGGCGGGTGCCTATAGAATTGCCGCCTTCAATTACATGAGATTCTGTAAAGAAGTATTCAATATCGTTGTTTTGAAGAGTAACTTCAATAGCAGGACGCCAGTGTTTTTGACCGTCTTTGCCGATATATTCATAACCCTGCCTGTAAGCACATTCAGGAAGCCAGCAGCCTCTTGCTTTTTTACCGAACAATCTTTTTGTAGTATCAGAACCGACTTTGAATTGAGCGTTAAGATTGTTATCAGTTGCAAGCAATGGAGAAAAACCGTGAGTTGCACCTGAGGTTGTTATTTCAATACAGCCTAAATCCTGATATTTTTTAAAAGCACTTATTAAGTCCATTCCGTATTTATTCACGAATGAATTTTTAATATTGTTAAACCAGTCATAATAATACTTGGCAAGATATTTCAAGTGCTGCGAATGCGGAACTTTCGGATCAGGATATCTGTCCAAATCCTTTGCTACACTTTCTATTCTTGAATCCAAATACTTAACAAAACCGATTTTTAAATGTTCATCATTTAATTGTTCAGCCAAAATTGGAGTAATTCCGACTGTTAATTTAGCTTTGATACCTTCATCATACAATTCGGAAATTGCATTTATAAGCGGCACGTAAGTTTCTGCCATACACTCGTACAGATTTTCTTCTCCGAACGGCCACATCCCCGCTTTTCTGTAATACGGAAGGTGGCTGTGTAACATAAAAACAAATTGACCTACTGACATTTTTTCCTCCATTCTACTGAACTATACATAAATATAATTCATTTATGCATAATATATATATACCACAAACGGATATAAAAAATAATCCTATTTAACTAATTCGGCTGAATAATTTTACAAATATTAACAG
>CALUYV010000110.1 GCA_944325095.1 Candidatus Gastranaerophilales bacterium
GGCTCGAATTTGGATTATTCGGGCGGTCGGAAAACTCATCGTTTTCCTCCACCTTACGGGCTTGGTTCGCTGTCGCTCACCATCGCCCTACCGAAAATCCAACCGGTATGACGCTTTTCTGTCATCCTGAACTTTACACCTATATTTCATGCATATTTGTGTAAAGTTGTATATAAATCCCAAAATTTTATCCCGAATTATATCACATCGGGATTATCGTTAGTTACCTGATTTTTTTCAACAGCAATAGAGGCTGTATCTTCAAGATTTTTCATATATAATTCTTCTATCAAAACGCAAATCGTAGCCGCAATTGCAGGTGCAAAAATCACACCGACAACTCCCATAAATTTCGCTGTAATAAACAAAAACAGATATATAATAACAGGATGAATATTGAGCAATTTTCCAAAAACATACGGTCTTATAAAATTATTTTCTGCAAACTGTGCGATTGCAAAAACAACAGCCACAAGAATAAGAATTACAGGCCCTAATTTATAAGCAGCAATAAGACATATAGCAAGAGCAATTGCACCCCCGACAACAGGAATTATGTCAAGTACGGCAGTAATAAAGCCAAGCAGAACCGCATAATCAACCCCCAGAATTAATAGCCCGATAGTCATAATAATGCCGACACATGCCATTGACACCAGCTGCCCTAATACATAACCGCCGATTTTTTTTGATATTATTTCAAGCACTGATTTTGCTTTTTCGCGCATCTGGATAGGAAACAAATGAACATATGTATTTTCAATAATTTCTTTATCTGCCATAAAATAATATATTATGATTAAAGACGCAATAAGATAAACAAAAGCAGAACCGAGATTTTTCCCTACATCGACAAGTTCATTTATAAATTGTGAAGTAAAACCCGAAGCGGACGAAATTACATTCGTAATATCAATTTTTGCAATATCCGATTTATTGATAAAAGGTGTTTTATCAATAAAATCTTCAATATTTGACAAATATGCAGGAAAAGACTCCGCAAAAGATTTAATTTCATTTCCGGCCATAGCAAATAACGGTATAAAGATGCCAACAAGAAGCAATAAAATTGTACCGAGAATAATTCCGGCAGCAACAGGTCTTTTAAATTTCACAGTTAACTTATCAACAATCGGATTGAGAGAACACGCAATGACAAAAGATGCAAAAAACATTATTGCAACATCCTGCATCTTTGTAATCATAATAAAAAATATCAAGGCTACGGCAATGAACATTAAATTTCTGCCGGTAACATATTTATTAACCAAATTGTTAAACATATAAAAACTCCTCTTACATAAATTGCAACATAATTTTAACACAAAAGATAATTTATATTTACCGGCCTCAGAATAATTTATGTTATAGTAATTATAAAGAGGAATTATGGAAAATCTGATAAAAGTAGCAAAAGGAATAAAAAAGGCAGACCTTGTAATAAAAAATGCCCGGATAATAAATGTTTTTAATAACACAATAAGCCAGAAAGATGTCGCAATATATAACGGAATAATTGCCGGAATTGCTGACAATTACAAAGGAGTTGAAGAAATTGATTTAAACGGGAAATATCTTTCTCCGGCATTTATTGACGGACATGTACATATAGAAAGTTCAATGTGCCTGCCGAAAGAATTTGCAAAAGCCGTAGTTCCTGAAGGTACAGTTGCGGTCATTGCCGACCCTCATGAAATATCCAATGTTTTCGGACTACACGGGATAAGTTTTATGCGTGAAGCATGTAAAAATTTGCCGCTGCAGGTTTATATGATGCTGCCGTCATGCGTTCCTGCCACACAATTTGAAACCTCAGGATTTGACCTTGCCAGTTACGATTTATCTTTTTTAATAGATTCGCCTGAAATCCTCGGAATTGCTGAAATGATGAATTATCCCGGAGTAATAGAATGTAATAAAGAAGTAATGTCAAAATTAAGACTTGGGAAACATCATCATAAAAAAATTGACGGCCATGCTCCGAACCTTACGGGAAAAGATTTGTGCGCATATATTGCATCAGGAGTTATGTCTGATCATGAATGCACTACAGTACAGGAAGCAGAAGAAAAACTCGGACTCGGAATGTATATAATGATAAGAGAAGGTTCCGCCGCAAAAGATTTACAGGCACTGATTCCGATTTTAAAAGAAAACGGCTCAGACAGATGTATTCTTGTAACAGATGACAGACATCCTACAGACTTAAAAGGTCATATAAACGATATGGTCAGCCGATGTGTAAAAGAAGGAGTGAATCCGATTACTGCCATTAAAGCAGCATCTTTTAACACAGCCTGTTATTTCGGTTTAAATAACCTTGGTGCAATCGCTCCGGGTTACAGGGCAAATCTGCTGGTATTTGACAATCTTGATGATTTTAAACCCGAAATAGTATTCAAAGACGGACAAATCGTTGCAAAAGACGGAAAATTAACAGTTGATATAGAACATAATGAAACACCAACTCTCAGAGGCTCTGTCAATGTTAAGTGGATCGAGCACGAAGATTTCAAAATTCCTGCAAAATCAGATACCGTAAGAGCAATTGAAATTATACCAGATTCATTACTTACAAAATCCACAAAAGCAAAAATTAAAGTAATTAATGGTTTTGCAGAAGCGGATGTTGAAAATGACATATTAAAAATTACAGTTTTAGAAAGACACAGAGCAACAGGCAATATAGGAAAAGGTTTTGTAAAAGGTTTCGGGCTAAAAAGCGGTGCAATCGCATCAACTGTTGCGCACGACTCACATAATATGATTATCATCGGTACAAATGATGCCGATATGGAAACCGCTGCAATTGAACTTGTCAAATCTCAGGGCGGAAAAGTCGTAGTAAATAACGGCGAAGTTCTTGCAAAACTGCCGCTTCCTATTGCCGGTTTGATGTCTGATAAATCTTTTGAAGAAATACTTGAAGAATATAACAACCTGAGAAAACAGGTTCATAAAATAGGCTGCAAACTGGAAGATCCGTTTATGACAATTGCGTTTCTGTCATTATCGGTAATTCCTGAATTAAAAATCACGGATAAAGGTGTTTTTGATGCCAACTGCTGCAAATTTATAGATATCTTTAAGAATTAGATTT
>CALUYV010000111.1 GCA_944325095.1 Candidatus Gastranaerophilales bacterium
CTATAGTCTTCAACTTCTTGAGAATTTTCGTAACTGTTATATTCTTCAAAGTAAGTTTTCATATCTTCAACAGAAATATAATTGAACGGTTCAATATAACCTTCATTGGTAATTGCACCGACATTTTCAAAGTAAGTCGTTTCATAGGTCAAACCGTGGTATTGTAAGTAAGAATTTAAATTTCCGTTTGCTTTTTCGAACAATGCGGCTTCAGTTTCACTTACAAGAAGTTGTCCTGAAGAATTTACAAGTCCGTATTGGTTGTTATAAGAACTGTATGCAGTCAAAGCGTTAAAGGTCAGGTTCTGGGTTTGAGATTCGCCGTCAAGCGCATAGTTTGTAAATTTCATGGTAGCATTATTTAGCGCATTAACATAGTCCTCGCTTGCTTTGGAACTCTGTGTAGCAAGGCGCATTTTTGCATTATTGATAGTTTGAGATCTCAACTCGTTATCGGCTAATCGAGCTGTTATCGTTAACAATCTTGCTTGTGATGCTGCCAATCCCATTGATACTATATCCTTTCGCTTTTCCTTAAAGTTATCGTATTCTGTATATCGGCATTTATTTCAATATCTTTAATATTTTACGGCGTTTTGTTAAGTTTTTGTAACAATTCTTCTGGTAAGAAAATAACAAAATTTTCATGTAAAAAGAGCAGATAAATCAATTTATCTGCCCGCTTATCCATCATTATCATTCATTATGTATTAACAGAAAGATGCGAATGAACCGCAAGAACTTCCGCTGCATCCTGCTCCGCTGCTTGCAAAGCCGCCGCTGAAACCGCCGCAATCGCCTAATGTAGCAACTGCTGCTGCAAAATCACCCATAAAACCTACAGATGAAGCGTCAAATGATTCAGAGCCTGCATAGTTTGAATAATCAACTGCAACCGGATTTGAAGAAACATAAGTATCAAATTCACCCATTGATAAGGTGCTTTTTGCATCTGAAAAATTCATTGCCAGAATTCCTGCATTTTCTACCGGATTATTTTTAACATTTGTATTTTTCTGAGTAGATGCTGATCTTGTTTTGTTTTCTCCAAATAATAGAATCATCGCTGTCTCCTAAGTTCTCGTGTTCTTATTTACACTTATATAAAGTTTTAAAATTTTGTCGAATTTCAACCAAAGGTTTATTTGTTACAAAAGTTAACACAAAAACTAAACCTGTAGGATTATGGATTTCCACCCTTAGATTGATGTCTGTTTCAAAAAACAAATGTATTATGGGTGTGTAGATTAGGGAGGTAAGGGAATTGAAGAAGATTTTAATAGTATTCACATTTTTGATTACATTTGTATTCTCTGCCGCATCCGTACTGGCGGATGAAAATTTCTTACACACAATTACTCTTGAAAAAAACGATACAGGATATAATGTAATACTTGGTTCTGATAAGATGACCAGAGTAGTCAAAAAGACTCCGGAAAATAATGAATTGATTCTTGAATTAAGCGGAATATCATCATCAGATTCCGTAAACGCATTATATAAGGGAACAAACAATATTGACGGGCTTGTTATTGAAACACCGGCGCGCAACAAAATCAGGATACATATAACAGCAAATGATATAAGTAATTCCACGGTTATTATGGAGCCTATTCAGGGAGAACCTGCAATTGTCGGGGAGAGTGTCCCGATGGACAAGATTTTGTGGGTATTGTTTGTAGTTTCACTTGTTGCTGTTATTGTTAAATTCGCTAAACACATTACAGAAGACGAAGAAAAGATATCTATTAAAAAAGATATTAAAAACAGAGAAATTCAAATGTACAAAAAATACAGAAAAGATATTTCAATATATCCGGATCTTGAACATAACAGCGACGTGCGTTTGAAAACACTGGTAAAAAAGATTGACAGAAAAATCGACGAAAGATTAATTTCTAATATAAAATAACTTATTTAAACCTCAAAAGTTAAATATATCCCTAAAACATTTTATGTCATGCAAGTTTTTCTAAAACTTGCTTTTTATTATGGGATATTTTCGTATAAGCAATAAAAAAAAGCCGTCTTTAAAAAGAACGGCTACCAGACTTGGGGAGGAGGTATGAAAAACTTACGTTTTCCATATCTATATTTTTATTAACGGAACAGAAAATTTATTCTTTAGAAAAGAGTTGTAAATATCCTATAAACGGAGGAGAAAACCCGGTTCGTGTAACTTTGTTTTACTTCCTGCAGGGAAGGAGCCTTCTGTCACCCTGAACAGCACAGCCAAGTTTCTTTTTTGTCACTCCGGCCCCCGAACCGGAGTCGCATAGTTTGACGGATTATGAAGTCTTGTCACTCTGAACTTGATTCAGAGTCGCATAGTTGGACGGATTGAGAGGGGCAAAATTAATTTAAAATCTTCTATGCTTGCGGGGGACTCCGGCTCGGAGGCCGGAGTGACGATGATGCTGGACTTGTAGTGGACTCCGTGTCAGCTCTGCATACAGGCTCACTCGTCCTCACTTTGTTGCGGCGGTTCGCTTTGTAAAGCACGGAGTGACGACAAAACAAATCCCTTGCGGGACACTCCCCATCCCATCCTTCCCCAATCAGGGGAAGGAGCATTCTGTCGGTTTCCTCTTAACTTGGGAAAGGGGATTTGCAAGATACCCTCCCCAACTCGGGGAGGGTTAGGGTGGGGAGCAACCGCTTCCTTTGTCACTCTGAACTTTACCACACAAAGAGAAAGCACTTTGAAAGGTGAATTCCAAAGTGCACATTGTAAAGCGTATCAAGTGATTCGGTCACTTGACTATTATTAAGTGTTTTTAATTATTTTGACTGATTAAGTACATATCTTGCAGCATC
>CALUYV010000112.1 GCA_944325095.1 Candidatus Gastranaerophilales bacterium
TTAAAATAATTAATCTTTTCCGAGGAGTTTGTCTGCAAGTTCTGTTTCCAGAGTTCCGTTTAGTGTTTTGGAAACTTTTTGCAGTTTTTGAGCGATAAGTTCCATATTATCCGTCCATACAAAGTTATCCAGAACATATTTTTCCGCTCTGTTAAAATCGCCGTCAATTTGTATTCTGACAATTTCAGACAGCATTTCTTTTGCTATCGGAACAACTCTGTCAATATTAACTTTGATTTTTCCATCTTTTGTGATTTCGTATCCGCCTCTTTCTGCAAAATATTTATTCTGCATTACCGTGCGGACTCTGTGCGCCTGAGATAATGTTGGTTTTGATTTCAGGAAATTATCTGTTATTGTTGTGACAATAATTTGAAGCCTTTGCTCCGACGTGTACATCCCGAGTTCTGTCAGTAAATCAACAAAAGCAAGAGAACCCATATCTGCTTTGTTTTCTTCAATTATATTTCTGTATTTTCCAAGCCGTTCGCTTCCTTCTTTCGGCCCGAGCGAATGTGCGTTTTCATGTCCGATTGTGAACCAGTGATCTGCTTCATCGAGATAGTATTTGTGCTGTTCTTTATCTAATATTGCATCAAGTCTTTCCTGAAGTTTCTTCTTATCACTGATAAATCTTATTTGTCTGTGGTAAACATTTCTTCTGCCTCCGCCTATTGTGAGTGATAATTTGTCGGAGTTCGGAAGGTTTTCGGCAAGTGTAATACCGCCCCTGTATTCCCCGACATCTCCTGATGCCATTACCATATCAACATCTACCATTGTCTGCATAGCATCGGATTCAGCAGAAATTGTCTGGGTGTATTCATCTTTATACGGCATATTATCTGCAAGTGTCGGCAGGTATTTTTTTATTGCCATCAAAGCCTCTGTGCCTGCTTTATTTATAATCCCGACTCTGCCGCCGAGAAAATCTTTCGGAATAGGTGAAATTCCGTGTTTTGCCAACTCATCAGACAATTCTTTGTTCTCGACTATTGTTCCGGTCATTTCATCTTCATAATTTTCTCTTGTGATAGTAAATTCTAATGGTGTATCTTGAAGAGATGCCCATTTTTTATCTGCATAAGCATCGAGCATAGGATCGGCTGTTCGGAGTGCTTTTGCCTGAAGGTGCAGATATTCGTTGAAATCTTTATTGGTAGAAGTTTTTGCAGCGATTTCAAGTTCGTCTGCTATTTTGGCAAAATCTTCGCTGAAATAATCAACATAATCAATGCCTGCTAAATCTTCTGCCGCTCTGACAACCATTGAACGCTGGGTTAATATCCCTCTTACTTCGTCAACTTTTCCGTCTTTGAGCATTCTGAGAAGTACCGAATGGAATTCTTCCTTAGACAAATCCTCAGGATAAACGCCTTTTCCTAATTTCGGTTCAATACCTTTTATTAAACAGACCGGATTAGACATTGTGTCAATTCCGTTGACTCCTTTTTGGGCATCAAATAATATTTTAGTGAGTTTTGCCTGTTTATTTCCTTTTTTTGCTTCCTGTTTCAGAAATGCTTTGACAGGCAGGTTATGTTTGCAGTCTATCTGCATATTTATTTTCTCTAAGATGTCGGCTGCGACGCAAAGATGGCGGAGTGCAATTTTATCGCCTTCTGCCAGTGCAAGATATTCCGGTGCATCAGCCTTTAAAAATTTTTTTGTGGTTAAATAGTCTTTATGTGTTCTTTTTTCCAATTCCTGCATTGATAGGTTAAATTCATAATCTGCCATATAAAACTCTCCTTAAAAATATCTTCAAATTTTATATAAGAATTATATCATTTACAAATCTAATTAACAAGCAGGGGAACCAATTAAATAAACAGGTCAAGAACAGTATAAATCATACATACATATCCCATATCGCCCCAAACAGAGATTAAAAACGGCAGATTGTGTTTCTGGTCAATGGCATTTCCGTCCTGAATAGATCTGTTTGCCTGGAAAATGCAGAATATGGAATAAACAAAACTTGCAAATAGCAGCATAGAAAATACAATAATAATATACCAGCCGGAAACATCTTTCAGTCCGAGAGTAAAGTATTTCACTGCCGTATAAATTGCGTAACTGATGAGGTACGAAATTCCGCCGGTAAAAAATATTCTGTTTTCTCTTAAATCCTGATAATTCATTTTAATCCTCAATTAATATAATTATACATATTTTTTGTATAATTATCAACTTTTTCAAAATTTGTTGTTCCAGAGTGATATGGCAGGTTTAGAAATTTTTAACTGCCTAATCGTATTTTATCAATATCAATGTAGATTTTATATCCCAGGATTTTGCATATTAATTTCATTTCGGTGTATCTTAATGATTCTTTGGCAAGTTTATGAGAAAGCAGACTTTGAGAATACTTTTTACCGCTTATTTCGGTCATTTTATCTGCAAGTTCTGTCAATGTCATGCATTTTGTGCCGAGCATTATTTTTACTTCATCACGAACATTCATACTAAATATTATACATTTTTGTTGACAGCAAATAAAAATGTAGTATAATCATGAACATAATTCATTATAAATGAAATATATTCATAAAATATTAAGATTTAGCAGGAATGAGAAGAGTTATTCTGATAATATTTTGTTTATACAGTTTATTTTTTGTGGTATGCAGCATTGCAAGTCCGGTATTTGCAAAACTTGGACTGTACAAGGCTTCTGCGGATTTATTCTTTTTGTTCAGCGGAACCTGCCACCAGCAGCCGCATTTATCTTTCTGGCTGCTTGGATATCCTATGCCTCTTTGCTGCAGATGTTTAGGTGTCTATACGGG
>CALUYV010000113.1 GCA_944325095.1 Candidatus Gastranaerophilales bacterium
AAAGCCAGTTCTGATTCCATAAGTTCTACAAGCGATTTAACACTTGTTAATTCCGCTTTCGATAAATTTACAGAACCGAGTTTTAAACAGATATGTTTGCCTTTTGATTCCGGCATGTCAAGCACTCTTGACAATTCATAAATAATTTCCGAGGTTTTCTTTGCAGTAGTTAAATCTACAATAAAACCGTTTTCTATATATCCCTTATCCATCATACCCTTTCCTAAATTCGGTTACTTAATAAGAGTACATAAAAAAAGGTCAGACATCAAGAAATAATTTCACATTTGTAATTAAATATTACATATCTATGCTAAAAAACTGTTGTCGCTGACATAAAATCTCTTCATACGTGCATCCAATTCACTTTTGGTTATCTGTCCGTCTTTATTCAAATCAAGTCCTTTATTCATTGAATATGCATTTCCGCCTGAAGTAATAAGAACTTCGTTCCTTGCTTTTGCTGGATATAATGTCAGTGCATACAACTGCCCGCCTGAAAGATATTCACCTGCGCCAAAACCTGCAGATGCCTTTGCTCTTTGAAGATATTTTTCTACATAATCAAGTTGATCAATAGGACTCATAACTCTTAATTGTTCAACTGTGGTACCGAGAGATTTTGCTGTTGAATCAATAAACTGAATTAAACCGGTCGCAGAAGAATACGGATTTTTTGCGGATGCATTTATACCTGATTCTGCATTCATCAAAGCAAGCAGATCTCTGTAATTGCAATTTAATCTTTGTGCTATCTGTTTAACTTTAGCCAGAAATTCCGGCCCGTATTGACTGCTGTTTCTGTTTAATTTTTGACCGTTTTTGCTGCCTGTTGCATTTGCAGCAGTATATATTGAAGTGTTGTAACCGGCTGATGTTCTGTTTGCTAAAGTTGTTCTTGCAGCTGCGGAAGTTTGTACTGTATTAAAGCGCAATGCGGTGTTGTTATTATAGTATTGGGCGGCTGCTGAAGTGCGTGCTGAGTTTGCGGCTTCAGCCATTTGAGCCTGAAATTTTTGAGAGGCTTCTCTCATTTTTTGATATTGAGCCGCAAGTGCTGTCGCCTGCATCTGCATATTTATGATAAAAGGATTATTTTCAACATACATACGGTTTGTTGAAAATATAGCAGGCATACTGTACATATAATTAGTGTAACTTGTCATCTCTTAATTTCCCCTTATATATATAAAGGTAGATTTTGTATAAAATTTGCATAAAATTTATATTATGTTAACAATTGTTAAGGGAAATAGAGAAACCTCTTTGTTTATTATATTATTAAAGAAAAAGTTAAAAGGTTAAGAAAGGTATGTTTAACGAAACAAAGACACACGAAATAACGGTGGACGTCGTAATTCTAACTATCAAGAACAATAGTATTCAAGTATTGCTGGTAAAACGTACAACAGAACCATTTAAGGGAAGATGGGCAATTCCGGGAGGTTATATAAGACTATCCGAGAATTTGGATGAAGCAGCCTTGAGAGTATTAAAAGAAAAGACAGATGTTGACAACATTTACCTTGAACAGTTATATACATTCGGCGATCCGCTCCGTCACCCTAATGCCAGAGTTATTACATGCGCATACTTTGCCCTTGTCAGAGATGAAGATTTAAAAATCATCTCTACTCCGGAACTCGGATGGCATAAAGTTAGCAATTTACCGTCACTGGCTTATGACCACAAAGAAATTATACAGTATTCACTCAAAAGAACAAGAGAAAGACTAGAACTCTGTCCGGTTGCTTACCAACTGCTGCCGGAAAAATTCACTCTGACAGAAATGCAGAAAGCTTACGAATTGATAATGGGTAAAAGTCTTGATAAAAGAAATTTCAGAAAAAAAGCACTCGCTACAGAAGGTTTGATTGAATTGGAAGAATATACAAAATCATCGTCAAAACGTCCGGCAAGATTATATGCTTTCGAAAATATCGAACTTAATTCAAAACGGGCGCATTTTATTAAAAAGGAGAAAACTAAATAATGGTTAATTTTTTATGTATAACAGGTACAATAGCATCTATTCTGCTTATAGTTTTAATATTGCTTCACTCTCCAAAAGGTGACGGCATAGGTGCTATAGGCGGTGCTTCTCAAATGTTTGCCTCTCAAAAGAGTGCAGAAAAAGGATTAAATAAATTGACTGGTATTGTATGCCTTATTTTCCTAATCTGCGAGTTTTTGATTGGTTTCGGAATTATTAAATAAAAAAGTTGAATATTAAGTTCAAAATGCCTCGCCTACGTGTGAGGTATTTTGATTTATAAACGGAAAGATGAATTATGAATATACTGGTTACAGGAGCCTCCAGAGGTATTGGCAGAGAAATTGCGCAAATTATGAAATCTGCCGGTTGTGTTTATGTTTCTGCAAGAAACGAAAAGTTACTGCAAACTATTGATTGCAGCGGTTATATTACTGCAGATCTGGCAGTTAAAGAAGATTTAATTAAACTCGGAGAATATATTAAGTCTAAAGAAATAGATATTTTAGTTAATAATGCAGGTGAATATATTTATAATCCGCTGGAAAACACAACCCTCGAACAATTAAACCATATTATGACAGTTAATTTGCAAGCTCCGGTTTATTTGTCCTCGTGTGCAGTTCCAAATATGAAGAAAAATAATTTCGGACGGATAATAAATATCGGCTCAATTTCTGGTGTAATGGGAGAAGCCTATGCACCTTTGTATTCAGCATCAAAATCAGGTTTAATCGG